>JAYENH010000431.1:0-2915 GCA_034721995.1 Bacteroidota bacterium | reverse complement strand
TTTCATTAGACCGTGATAAAAATCGTTGGACCGAGGCAATAAAAAAAGATAATTTAAAATGGGATTACCATGTTAGTGATTTAAAAGAATGGCGATCCGAAGGAGCCGCAATTTACAAGGTAAGAAGTATTCCGTTTAATGTTTTAATTGATGGAAATGGTATTATTATAGCCAAAGAACTTAGGGGCAAACACTTGCATATTACCCTCGAAAGTTTACTTAAAAAGAGGCGGTAGAATATTTAAAAAGGCAAACTCGGGATATTTTGTAAATTTCACAGAATTTAGATTTGTAGTACAGCCGATTTGCATATATCCATATCTCATTTATCTTTTCCCATAGTTCCCTTCGCTTTCTTTTACTGATTAATTGGCAGAGGGTATTCAATATTTTAAAATTGGATACCCTCTGTGTCATTTTTATTAATGCCATGACTTTGTTTTGTGCCATAATGTCGTGATAATACAGATGGCAAAAATTTTGACAAGGGCAGCCAAAATTGTTTAATACCAAAAGTTTGACTGAAATGGACATAGCTGAAAATCAATCAGAAATAAAAAAAGAAAATACAGAAGTGAAAGGCAAGGAAAAACATGAGCCTGAAAAAGAGGATGAAAATAAATCTCCTGATAATGGTGAAGAACCGAAAGAAGATTCATCACAAGACGAAAATAATCAGGTAAAAGCAGAAGACCCGGAGAATGATAATAAGGAAGAATCAGATGTTAAAGAAGAACAAGAAGATAAACCTGCACGCGAAGATGAACTGGCAAGACTACTAAGCGAGTTGGCAGAATCGAAAGACAAATACCTAAGACTTTCGGCCGAGTTTGATAATTATCGACGACGGACATTAAAGGAGAAAATGGATCTTACAAAAACTGCCGGTAAGGATATTATGGTAAAAGTTCTTCCTGTTCTTGACGATTTCGAAAGAGCTATGGGATCGATGAAAGATGCTAAAGATTGCAATTCTATACTTAATGGGGTTTCGTTGATTTACAACAAATTCAAGGAATTTATAAGCCAACAGGGAGTATCGGAAATTGATGCTATACACAAAGAATTTGATACAGATTTACACGAAGCCCTGACAAAAATTCCTGCCCCAAAGAAAAAACTTAAGGGCAAAGTTGTTGATGTGGTCGAAAAAGGATATACATTACATGATAAAGTAATCAGGTTTTCGAAAGTAGTTATTGGAGAATAAACAAAAGTGTAAAACTAAATCCTGAACTTTTAACCGGAGGCAGTGAATTCCAATACACTTCGCTATTAGGACTTCGCTTTGTTCAACTCTGAACTTATAAATACGAATATGGCAAAAAGAGACTTTTACGAAATACTTGGTGTTACAAAAGGAGCATCGAAAGAAGAAATAAAAAAGGCATACCGGAAACAAGCTATAAAGTACCACCCCGATAAAAACCCTGGCGATAATAAGGCAGAAGATAATTTTAAATTAGCTGCCGAAGCCTACGAAGTTTTAAAAGACGATGCAAAACGTTCGCGATACGACCAATTTGGCCATGCAGGTGTAAGTGGTGCATCGGGTGGCGGCTATGGCGGGGGTATGTCTATGGACGATATCTTTTCGCATTTTGGTGACGTTTTTGGCGGCCATTTTGGCGGTTTCTCAGGTTTTAGCGGAGGTGGCCAACGCCGCCAACGTGTTAGTAAGGGATCGAACCTGAGAGTAAAAGTTAAACTTAACCTTAAAGAGGTAGCAGAAGGGGTTGAGAAGAAAATAAAAGTAAACAAATATGTCAGTTGCAAAGCCTGTGGAGGAACGGGTGCTGCAAAAGGATCGGGATTTTCGACTTGCTCTACATGCCGTGGCATGGGGCAGGTTACACGTATTAGCAATACTATTTTAGGCCAGATGCAAACGGCTTCGACTTGCCCCGATTGTAATGGGGAAGGGAAAACTATTACGAATAAATGTACTGCCTGTTATGGCGAAGGCATTGTTCAGGATAACGAAATTATTAGTATTAGCATACCGGCTGGTGTGGCCGAAGGCATGCAATTGTCGGTTAGTGGAAAAGGAAATGCCGCCCGCCGGGGTGGTATTAATGGCGATCTTCTTGTGTATATTTCTGAAGAAGCCCATCCTGATTTGGTACGCGATGAAAATGATTTGCATTATAACCTATATATAAGTTTTCCACAAGCAGTATTGGGTACACCCGTCGAAATCCCAACTATTAGTGGTAAAGTAAAAGTGAAAATAGACCCCGGTACGCAACCCGGAAAAATTCTGCGTTTACGCGGAAAAGGCATTCCTGATGTAAACGGATATGGCCGGGGCGATTTGTTGGTAAACATTAATGTATGGGTACCAAAAAATTTAGACCGCGACGAAAAGAAGATGCTTGAACATTTGCAGGAATCAGAAAATTTCATCCCGGTTTCGGGACATAACGAAAAAGGTTTCTTTAATAAAGTTAAGGACTTCTTTTAATTAGAGGCACTCGTATTTCAAATCTATATAGAAACTATTACGGTCAGTGCTTTCGAATTCGAGTTTGCTGCCAATTATTTCTGCAAGGCCGGCAATAATTTTTAGCTTAAGACCGGCATAAGGTACCATATCATTATAGTATGAATAATACTGGTGCACTTCGCGTAAGTTGCTACTTTTGAAAGGAATAGAATTATCGACAACAGAAATCCGAAATAAATTTTTGCTGTCGGGCAACTGCTTTAGTTCAAGATTTATTTTGCCCCCACTACTTTCGTTTATCCTGTTTGTTAAATTTGTAATTAATAATGAGTTTTCGGTAAGCAAACTAATAAACTGGTTAATCCTTGCTTTATCTCCAATAATATTATTCGGGATATCGGCATCGATATTATAAAAAAGTTCAAGACCCTGATCCTGTGCACGCAATGTAAGCTTTTCGATAATCTCA
>JAYENH010000430.1:0-2918 GCA_034721995.1 Bacteroidota bacterium | reverse complement strand
GGCAATTATTTTATCCGTGCCACGGGCAAAATCGATGTTTGGGTCAGGAAGTTTGTGGTAATAAGGTAAAACTCATCCGATAACTTGAAGTCATCGGATGAGTTGTCAACGCCCTACCACCGTTTACCTACTGCCCATATATATTGCATGTTAAGCTTGGGCATTGGCAGTCAGGGTTTGACTCAAAGTGAAGCCCTGACTTTGTGAAGTGCCTGTAGCCGTAGCATAAGGGCACAGAAAACAAATTTGCAGTCTAAAATAAAACCAAAATCCCTGTTTTTATTCCATTATTTTATTCTGATATTGAAAGAAAATTGTTACATTTGAAAACTCAAATTAACCAAAACGAATGTTGCAATTAACTAAAATATTACCACGTACTACGCCAATCCCAGTGTTTGTAGAGAGAGAGAGAGAGAGAGAGAGAGAGAGTTCCTGATTTATTTTCAATTTTTCAAAAAGCATTATTTGCATATTTTACAGTAATCTGTTCAATTTTTACTGATGTTTGCATAATACGCTTTTTCAGGATATTTACGGTTTTATTAAATCAACAAAATGACATGAAAAAAAACACACTACTTTTTACAATGCTGCTTACTTGCTTTTTTGTGTACGGCCAGTACCAGTTTACCCACTACACAACCTACAATACGGGCAATAACAGTATAGGGTCAAGCTCAATTTATGGCATAAAAGAAAACCCTATTACCCACAATTTATGGTTTTCGGGCTACGATGGTTTTATGATGTATAACAATACGGGGTTTACTTCAAACCAAAACCCTTTTATGACCCTTGGTACCGGTGAAATACATTTCGATTTCGATACCAATGGAAATTTATGGTATCAGTACACTGATACACTTTTTAAATACGATGGTACAAATCTGTCGTATTATTTTATGCCCAATATCCCGCAAACTACATGGGATATTTTATACGACAGCCAGGGAAATATTTGGATAGCAACAAGCAACGGCCTCGTCAAATTCGATGGTAGCAATTTCGAGATTTATAATCAAACAACTGGATTGCCGGGCAATTATATATATTGTCTTTTTGAAGACACGCAGGGAAATATTTGGATAGGGACAAATATGGGTGCTGCTGTGTTCGACGGAATCAACTGGACAATTCATAATGCAAGTAATGGATTACAGTGGAGCAATAATGGGTCATCAATTAGCAATATCTCACAAGACCAATCCGGTACAATATGGCTTGGGGGATTGGAAATTGCCTATCTTACGGGAAATAACTGGACAGTATTATCACCAACACAAATTACAAACTCCACCGAAACCATAATAAATATTTCAACAATTGTTAACGATACCATCAATAACCGACTGTGGTTCGGGACAGATGAAAAGGGGATATTTTATCGCGAAGGAAACAATTGGCACCAACATTCGGTAAACGAAGGTTTGCCCACCAACAGGGTATTATGTGGATTTTTAGATTCGCAAGCCAGACTTTGGTTTGGCTTACGGTCGGGAGGTTATGGCATATTCGAATCGTCGAACTGGACTTATTTGAATACTTATTCGGGTCTGGTCGAGAATCAGGTGAACGACATTTTTGAAGGTGATAACGATGATATTTTTGTGTTAACAAGAAATGGCCTGAACAGGTTCAACTTTCAGCAATGGGAATCTTTTCATACCTGTTACGAATGCTATACGGGAAGAGAAGTAAAAAACGATTTTGATGGAGATGTAAGCATTATAGGAAACTACTTATATAGGTATATTAATAATGTATGGGATACCACTCTTTTTTCAACTTCCGGTACAGGGTATTTTGATTTCGTCTCTTTTGCCCACGATGATTTTTGGGCAGCATCAGGAGGTATCGTTCATTTTCATGGCCCCGATTTTTGGAACCAACAAAATTGGACAGCCTATTCGACAAATGAAGGATTGCCCCATATTATATGTAATGCTATCGAAAGAGATTCAACAGGGGTGATATGGGCAGGAACACTCAATGGCATGGCATATTTACAGGGAAATATCTTTATACCCATAACACCGCCATCCGACGATCTTGGAAAAAGGATAAATGATATCAGAACAGATTTGGAAGGAAATATATGGTTTGCGACAAATATGGGGGTTGCCAAATATACAGGCACAAACTGGGAATTCTTTTTCGAAACCGACGGCCTTGCCAATAATTGGGTATATGACATTGAAATTGCCGACGACAGCACAATATGGTTTGCCACATTGGGCGGGGTTTCTGTACTAAGCGATACCAGCATGTACAGCATTAAAAAACCAGATGGATTAATCCATAACTTTGTTCGTTGCCTCGAACAAGACCACCTCGGCAATATGTGGATAGGCACACAGCACGGTATAAGCAAATTGCACAATGCCGTAACTGTTCTCGGAAAAGAAGAAATAAAAAGCCAATCAAGCCTTGAACTTTTCCCTAACCCTGCATCTCAAAAAATCAACATAAAATCAGAAACATCTATAATCAAAATAGAAATATACAGATCAAACGGGCAATTGGTAAAAACTTTTTATCCTGATAATAGTTTTGCAAATATTGATATATCAGTTTTTCATCCCGGCAATTATTTTATCCGTGCCACGGGCAAAATCGATGTTTGGGTTAAAAAGTTTGTAGTGCTGAGATGAGGATGTGATATTTTTCATCATGGAAAATACAAAATGTAAGATAAAGAAAGCCGGTTTTAACCGGCTTTTTTTATTTCAAAAGATTGAGATACAACTTCACGGTTTTTTCGAGACCAAAATACAGGGCATCGGAAATAAGGGCATGGCCTATGGAAACTTCATCTAACAATGGAATATTCTCGTTGAAGAACTTTAAATTATCGAGGTTCAGATCATGCCCTGCATTTATTCCCAAACCCAAATCTGCGGCTACTTTGGCGGCTT
>JAYENH010000429.1:0-2934 GCA_034721995.1 Bacteroidota bacterium | reverse complement strand
GCATTAAAAGAAAAGGATATAATCATTCAGGTAAGAAGCGTTTTTCTTCAGGGCCTTTTTTTTATTGATCCCGAAAATCTGCCGGATCATTTTTTACAAGTCAGGCATAAATTGCAATTGTTGCATAATTTTTCAAGTAATAATAATTTGCCCATAAAAGATTTATGTTTGTTATTTGTTCTCAATAATGAATTTATCAATACAGTAATTATCGGAGTCGATTCATTGAAAAACTTAGAGGACAATATTAATATTGATTGGGAGAAAAACAAACATCATTTACCCAAAATTACAGAATTAAATCTTCAGGAAAACAATGAAGATATTTTAATACCATCGAAATGGAAAATATAAATGTATTGGCAATAATCCAGGCCCGTGTCGGTTCTACCCGCTTGCCCGAAAAAGTATTGTTGCCATTGGGAAACAAAACTGTAATAGAACAAGTTATCGATAGGGTAAGGCAAACAAACAGCATCGACGAGCTTGTTGTTGCAACTTCGATCGAAAAAAGCAATTTACCACTTATTAAATTATGTTCAGAAAAAGGCATCAGGATATTTGCCGGAAGCGAGGATGATGTGTTGGACAGGTTTTTTCAGTTGTCGAAATTATTGAAACCAAAGCATATCGTTCGCATCACGGCCGACTGCCCCTTGCACGACCCGGAAGTTATCGACATGGTTGTTAAAAGCCACCTTGGTTCAAAATCGGATTATACCAGCAACACCGACCCGCCAACATACCCCGATGGGCTTGATGTTGAAGTTTTTACTTTCGATGTGTTAAAAGAAGCCTGGGAAAAAGCAAAGTTAAACTCCGAGCGCGAACATGTTACACCTTATATCAGAAAGAATGAAAAGATCAAAAAGCACAATTTGAAAAACGAAATTGATCTATCGGAGCTAAGGTTAACTTTAGACGAGGAAGATGATTATAAACTTATAAAAATGATATTTGATAATTTCGCCGATAGAGAAATCTTTTATTTACATGACATTCTGGGATATTTGAAAAACAATCCTGAAATACAAAAAATAAATGCCGGGATTATGCGTAACGAAGGTTTATTAAAATCGCTTAAAAATGATTAAAAATGGGAACAGGACAAGAATTATATAAAAAAGCAAAAACTATTATTCCGGGTGGAACAATGTTACTTTCGAAAAGGCCGGAAATGTTCCTGCCAGAAAAATGGCCGGCTTATTTTTCAAAAGCAAAAGGTTGTAAAGTCTGGGACCTGGATGGAAAAGAATACACCGACATTACAATTATGGGAATTGGGACAAATACCCTCGGATATGGCAACGATGAAGTAGATGCTGCTGTGATGGAAACAGTACGCAACGGCAATATGTCAACATTTAATTGTCCCGAGGAAGTTGCATTGGCAGAGCGGCTTATTGAACTACACCCCTGGGCCGATATGGTTAGGTTTTCGCGTGCCGGTGGCGAAGCAAATGCAATTGCCATACGTATTGCAAGGGCTGCATCGGGAAAAGACAATGTAGCAATTTGCGGTTACCACGGATGGCACGATTGGTATTTATCGGCAAATTTGGGCGACGATAAAAACCTTGACGGACATTTATTGCCTGGTTTGGATCCGGCAGGTGTTCCCCGAAATTTAAAAGAAAGCGTATTCCCGTTTATTTACAACGATTTCGATGGGCTTGAGTCGCTGGTAAGAGATAAAGACATCGGGGTAATTAAAATGGAGGTTTCCAGAAATGAAGGACCTCAGAACAATTTCCTTCAGAAAATAAGAAAATTAGCCACCGAAAAAAACATTGTCCTCATATTTGATGAATGTACCTCCGGGTTCAGGCAAACTTTTGGAGGTCTTCATAAAATGTATGGTGTGGAGCCAGATATGGCACTTTTTGGGAAAGCACTCGGAAATGGTTATGCGATTACTGCTGCCATCGGGAAACGTGAAATTATGGAGGCTGCCCAAAAAACATTTATCAGCAGTACTTTTTGGACTGAAAGAATTGGGCCAACTGCCGGACTTAAAACCCTGGAAATAATGGAACGGGAAAAATCCTGGGATCAAATTACCAACACTGGAAATGAAATTAAAAAAAGATGGCAGCAATTAGCAGATGCACATCAAATCTCGATAACTCAATGGGGACTTCCTGCCCTTGCAGGTTTTAGCTTCGACAGTAAAAACAACCTGGCATACAAAACTTATATCACACAGGAAATGCTTGCAAAAGGGTATCTGGTAGGAAACAGTATTTATGTGAGCACTGCGCACACTCCTGAAATTCTGGAAGGATATTTCAATGAACTTGAACAATTATTTGTAAAGATTAAAAGCTTTGAATTGGGAGAAGATGTTTTTGCGCATTTAAAAAGCCCGGTTTGTCATGCGGGGTTTAAGCGGTTGAATTAAGTTGTAGATTTTGAAAAGGAAAGTAATTCTTCGGGCAGATGGAAGCCAAACAATTGGGATGGGGCATTTCATCAGGACTTTGGCATTGGCCGAAATGTTGAAGGATGACTTTTATTTGGTATTTGCAACCCGGGAACCAACAGAATATCAACTAAAGGAAATAAGCAGGATTTGTGATGAATCAATTTCACTGCCAAAAGACAATTCACATTTTGATGTTTTCCTCACTTACTTGCAAGGCAATGAAATTGTAGTATTAGACAATTATTATTTCGACACAAACTATCAAAGAAAAATACGAGAAAAAGGCTGCAAGCTGGTTTGTATCGACGATATGCACGATAAGCATTATGTGGCTGATGTTGTGATTAATCATGCGGAGGGGATAAAGGAAAGTGATTTTTCAATTGATGAAAACACAAAATTATGTTTAGGTTTAGATTATGCTTTACTCCGAAGTCCTTTCTTCATTAAGGATGATAGCAATATAAAGTCAAAAGATTTTCAAATCCTGATTGGAATAGGCGGAGCAG
>JAYENH010000428.1:0-2940 GCA_034721995.1 Bacteroidota bacterium | reverse complement strand
TTTAGCGGGTTATTGAACAATTGATATTCCTTTGCCAATAGTACTAATGATTTTATAATATTTTTTTGGTTGTTTGTTTTGTGGGCAAACTGCAAAGCCTTACGCGCAACATCAATCTTTTTTACACCACTTTGCCTGAAGTATTCTTTTAAAATTTTTGATTGGTCAAATTGTATTGTAGAATCGGTAAGTAATTGTTCCTGTATTTCACCAAGCCTGGTGCTGATAGAATCATTAATGCTTCCGATACAAAATGCAGGTATAAGAAGTAATAAAATAGCATTAAAAAAAGACTTCATTCTGACAAAATTATTTATCAAAAGTAAAAATTTGAAATACTAATAAAAAGATCATCACTGAATTAACATTTTTTTATACTACAAAGAAAATAGCCACGAAAACACAATTGGTTACATTCATGTTTTGGTGGCTATTTCAAATACAATTATATTGTATCAAATTTCTAACAACATAATTTTTGATTCTTAAAAACTTGTGATACAATCACTCAGAGAATCATAAATATCAAACACCTTATCTAATTTCATTAGTTTTATTAAATCCATTACGTCTTCTTTGACATTACAAATTCGGAATAAATTATCGTTGCTCCTTGCTGTTTTATAAACCGAAAGCATTGCTCCAAAGCCAGAACTATCAATATAGTTTACGCCATTCAGGTTGAGGATTAAATTAGCTCCTGGCTTAATTACTAAAGAATTAAGTTCGTCCTTTACTTCCTGATAAATAATGGCATTAAACCTGTCAGTTTTATCAAATGAAGCAATTAGAATATTGTTGTTTTGTTCAATCTTAAGCATAATGATTTGTTTTTGGTCTTTTAAAACTATATTTTTATTTTAAAATTCTGACAATATTTCGTCTACTTCAAGAAGTGAATCCTTCAGTATCCTTAACGAAGTTTCTGTATATTCGGGAACAATCTGTAATTTCTCACCATTTTTAAAGCGATCGAGTTCTTCTAATAAAAGTTTGGTGGTATCAACATCTAATTCAGCATCAACATCAATTCTTCGTTCTTTTAATTCATCGAAAACTTTTTGTTCATCCTCATTAAGATCTCTATCTTGCGTAATGATATTTAATTTATGAAAATGAAATGTTTCACATATCAATTGAAAATTCCGAAACATATCAGCATATTTCTTTGTACCGACAATTACCCACGATCCTTTTGCCTTATGTGCAACTTTGCTTAATGCTAACCAATCTGATTTCTCGAAAGACTTTTGTATATCTTCGGTAAATTCAGGTACCTGCTCTTTATAAAGATTCAACATTTCCGGTATCAAATCGGATCCAAAAGATTGTTCTAAATATGTAAGGTCAATAAGTTTGTCATTTGTATTCATATTTACTTTCTTAATGATGTGAAACTTGTAAACTATCAACTAAAAAAACTCTTACAAATGTAATAAAAATCATAACATAAATTCAAGAACCTAAATATTTTCTTTTTTCAACAAGTAATTAATAAACATAATCTAATTAAGATTTCCACACTATAAAAAATATTACATTTGCAGCATTAACAATAAATTAGGAAACTAAGCATAGTGCCTTAAAAATAGAATAACCATAAAGAAAAAATTTAATGAAACGAACTGCTTTTACCGAATTTCATGAAAACCTGGGAGCCAGGATGGAAGAATTTTGCGGCTATAAAATGCCCATTTCTTATGAAGGAATAAATGATGAACACATTTGCGTAAGAAATGCCGTGGGTGTTTTTGATGTTTCACACATGGGTGAGTTTTGGGCAAAAGGTCCAAAAGCTACCGAATTTGTGCAGCATGTTACTACCAATGATGTAAGATCTTTATTCGATGGCAAGGTACAATATTCGTGTTTTCCAAATGGGAAAGGTGGAATTGTTGACGACCTTTTAGTTTACCGCTTCGATGAAGAAACTTATTTGTTGGTTGTTAATGCTGCGAATATTGAAAAAGACTGGGAGTGGTGTGTAAAGAATGCCCTTGATTTTGGTTTGGAAATTGGCAAAGACCTGATAAACGCATCAGATGATACAGCACAATTGGCAATACAAGGGCCTAAAGCATTACAGGCTATGCAAAAGCTTACGTCAGAGAATGTTGTAGATATGGAATACTACACTTTCAAAAAACTTGACATTGCCGGCATTAAAGATGTGATTTTTTCTACTACCGGATATACAGGTTCGGGCGGATGCGAAATCTATGTGGCAAATCAGGACGCATCAATGCTTTGGGACAAAGTAATGGAAGCTGGGGCAGAATTTGGCATCAAACCTATTGGACTTGGTGCCCGCGATACCTTACGTTTAGAATCGGGGTTCTGCCTTTATGGAAACGATATCGACGATACCACTTCGCCAATTGAAGCCGGACTTGGCTGGATTACAAAATTTGTTGATGGCAACGATTTTATCGACCGCGATTTCATGGCAGAAATGAAAGAAGAAAAACCATCGCGTCGTTTAAAAGCTTTTATAATGTTAGAGAAAGGTATTCCAAGACAGCACTATAAAATTGAAGATGCCGATGGAAACGAATTAGGCGAAGTAACCTCCGGCACTATGTCCCCTCTTTTAAAAAAGGGTATTGGCATGGGATACATAAAAAAAGGCTTTACAAAAGTTGATACCGAAATTTTTATCAGGGTGCGCAAAAAGGCTATCAAAGCAAAAATTGTTAAAACCCCGTTTTTTAAATAGTGCCTCTTAGAAAACCTTATTTTATTTCCTAAAACCTTAGTAGCATATTGATTATAGATAAGAATCAACATTATTATCATTCTGATTCAAAAATAAGGTAACTAACATTTCTGAGTTTATATTCGTTTATTTATCAGCAGGTTAGTGTTGCTATTTATCGCTTGGACCGCTAAACATACAACTATATGCAGCTGATAAACAGCAATATAGAACCATATTGATAT
>JAYENH010000427.1:0-2941 GCA_034721995.1 Bacteroidota bacterium | reverse complement strand
CTGACTTTCTCTCAAAAAAAATATATGTCCGGCACCGAAAGAAATAAAATTTGACTTTCACTATTTTATTTCGTATCTTATGCGATTGTGAGAAAAAAGAAAATTAGTATTAACCATAAAACTTAATATTATGAACTGGAAAATAAAAATTGAAGTATGGAAAAACCAAGATCAGAATAATGCACTCAAACAACTTTTAGAAACTATTTGTTCCGAATTTGATGAACTAATCCCATCTGGCCCTGTAACGGGGTTTAAACCTTTGAATCTTTTTAATGACCCCATTGCAGGGCCAACTATTTATTGGCCACTGAACGATGAGTTTTACAAAATTGGCCTTAATATAAAAGAGGGCGATTATGCCAAAGCGAGCTTTCAGTTTGCCCACCAGTTGTGCCACATTTATATCGATCCCCGTGTAAATAACTGGTTTGTCGAATCGGTTTGTAATTTAACCGGATATTATTTTCTGGAGCGTTTTGCGAACAATCCCGCTTTCGATAAATTAATTTCGCACTTCCCCAACGATTCATTGTCGTTCGAAGACTATTACAGTAAAAAAATTAAATTTAATTATTCCGATATCGATCTTGTACAGCACCAACACTCAAGTAACTGGATTAAGCGTGAAGTTAAAAAGCTTCAAAAAACAAGGGAATGGTCAGACATCACCATTAAAAATATGATTGCCTTCGAACTGTTACCATATTTCAGGGATAATAAAGAAAACTGGGAGCTGTTGCAAATTTTTGGAAAATCAACAAAGCCATCGCCACCTCAGGATGCAGCAAATTTGTCATCGAGCAATATGTCCTGCCCCGATTTTGATAAGTTTTTTTCGCTTGTGCCCGAAAATCTAAAGCCAGTAGCAAATGAAATGGTTAGTAGAATTTTGGAATAGAAGGTGGAAGTACGAAGATTGAAGTTAAGGAAATGTCTAAAGTTCTTGCACTTTGCAAAACTTGAAAATAACCAGATAAATTCACAGTAAAATCATGTTTGTATAGGAATTATGACGATACAAAAGGAAATCACACTTCCGGCTTTTTCCCGGGGCTACCATTTAGTAACTAAGCATATCGAAAGAGAATTGTCCAGCTTGCCGGAGCAAGGGGTTTTACATGTTTTTATTAAGCATACCTCGGCAGGATTAACAATAAATGAAAATGCTGATCCTTCGGTACGTAACGATTTCGAAACTTTTTTAAACGAAATGGTTCCGGAAAACCACTCCGGTTACAGCCATGTTTTCGAGGGCAGCGACGATATGCCGGCTCATCTTAAATCGAGTTTGTTAGGTTCGTCTGTTTCAGTACCAATTAGTCGTGGCCGTTTAAATTTGGGTACATGGCAGGGAATTTACTTATGCGAATTCCGTAACCATGGTGGAGCAAGAAAGCTTGTGCTGACTGTATATTCGTAATTGTAAGACTGTCAAGTAGAAAAACGACAATACAGTTTTAATCGTATCTTCTATTTAATCACAATAAATTTCTTTTCGTAAAGAGTATCCCCATCCTTGTTATAAACTTTGAAAAGGTAAATGCCATTAGCCAAATCGGAAATTGAAATACTAATTCTATTTGTAGAAAATGTTCCTGAATGTATAACACTGCCTGTTATGTCTAAAATAGCTGTAGAGAAGTTAGTGTTTAATGCAATTTCGAAATTTATTTTATGACTTGCCGGATTTGGATAAAAATTAAAGCCAGGTAGTTTTTTTGTTTCTTCAACATTAGTTAAAGGTTTAGTAACCTGATCCCAACATTGTTGTACTATGCTAATAGGCGGTAAGTTGTGGTATCCGGTTGGGTCTTCAATAAAAATAGCATCGCCGCCGCTATTGTTTAATTTCAACACTGCTTTTTGAGCAAGGTCGAGATAAGGTTCTGTTAATCCTAAATTATACTCACCTGAACCTGCTGTTATACAAACTAATACTTTCGATGCATTCTGATAATTGTAATCGTGTTGGCAATGCAGCGGATCATTACAATTATTATGAATATCAGCAGTATTATAAAATCCTGGCGAATGTGCTATTATTCCCCTTATATTGTCAGCTTCTTCGAGGCCATGCAAATAGGCACTTTTTCCACCGAAAGAAAATCCCTGAGCAAAAACCATATTTAAGTCGATACTGTATGTTCCATCTAAATGGTTGATTATTGCAGTTAGGATATCGAAATCTTCATCACCCGAAAACCAACTTGTACTGGGAGTCCCATCGTCGGGGCAGGCCAGGATTACATTGCCAAAATATGAATTAAGAGTGTAGTAGCTAATACCCTGAATAAAATTCGAGGGATTATCGCCCAGGCCGTGCAGCCCGATTACCAAAGAATAATCAATGCCCGAATTATAATTTGTTGGTACATATACAACCAGACTTCGTGATTGCGAACCCACTGTATTTGTCCAGTTTACCTGTGTTGTAAACAGGCCTGTTTGCTGTGCATTAATTATTAAAACAAGCAAAACAAAGCTCAATAGCAAAGTAAATTTTCTCATAGGTATATCTATTTCAGTTAAAATTTTCAGAGTGTCAAGATAAAAATAATTTGATTAACAAAAATAATTTTATTGAATTTTCCGGATAATCCAAATTTTATTTCCCTAAACCTGCACGTTCCTCAATGTGGGCAAATATATTATTCTTGCTTCATAAATAGTTTGTCCTGATACTTTATTTGTAACTACTCAGATATTCGTTTTCGGTTTATCAGGGATTGTAATTTTATAGCTAGCTTTTGATATCCTGACATATATATTGTAAAATTACCCTGCTTCAGGGCAAACGCATGAAAAAAAGAAAAATTAATTTTATAAAGCCACAGATTCTCAGATTAGTTATTCAATTATTTGACAGAAATCATTAATCTACTGATTACGAATATTATCATCTCATTATTTTGAAAATAATATACAAAGCCAATAAGAA
>JAYENH010000426.1:0-12386 GCA_034721995.1 Bacteroidota bacterium | reverse complement strand
TGTTTGAGTGTTGACCTGCGGAAAAAATGTAACTATTCAGTAAAATTACAGCGCAACGAAAAAGTGCAGCCTGTTGCCACTAAGTAAATAGCAACTATTTCTACTCTCTTTCGTAGGCATTGTTGCAACATCGTGTGATACTGATTGATTATTGCAATAAGGTTTTAAATATGGACAATGACGATTACAAAATAGTTCTGGAAAAATCAACTGAAGGAAGTGCTGAGCTTGTGCTTGAGGGTGATTTGTCAATGGATTATTCAATGCAGGTTTATGATGAATTAATCTCGTTAAGCAATAATTCGGAATTTGATATTATCCGAATTAAAAAGATCAAAAATGTCCATTTATCTCTTATTCAGATTCTGATATCATTAAAAGAAAGTTTGAGAAAAAAGAATCGTGAAATAGAAATTATTTGCGATTTTGAAGGTGAGTTTAGCGAATTGCTCGAAAATGCAGGTATCGCCAATTTGTTGCAGTCAATTTCAAAAAGTGAAGCAGAATGAAAAGGACAATTTTATTTGTTGATGATTCAAATAGCATAAGGAAAGCAGTTGGGACACTGTTAGAGAATATTGGGTTTAACGTGATAATTGCCGACGATGGGAGCGAAGCTTATGAAAAGCTTGACGGTACTGAGATCCACTTGATTATTACAGATTTACATATGCCTGAAATGAATGGTATTGAATTAATCAGGGCTGCCCGTAAGCTTGAAAATTACAAGTACATCCCGATGCTTTTGCTTACAACCGAGACTTTAATAGAGAAGAAGCGCGAAGCTAAAGCAGCCGGTGCAACAGGATGGTTGGAAAAACCTTTTAAGAATGAAAAATTAGAGCGGGTTATAAAAAAGGTTCTAAGGTAATGGAAGATTATCAAAATGTGTTTATCGAAGAAGCCACTGAGTTTGTTGGTATATTGGAGGAAAGTTTGCTCTTGCTCGAAGATGATAGGCAAAATATTGAAATCTTAAACGAAGTTTTCAGGATAATGCACTCGTTGAAAGGTTCGGGAGCTATGTTTGGTTTCGATGATTTAAGTTCTTTTACTCATCATTTAGAAAGCTTATTCGACCAGATCAGGCAGGAAAAAATAAGTGTAAACCGTACTGTAATTGATTTTACATTCGAATCAATCGATCACATTAAAAATTTAATAGATCTTAATCCTGAAAAGAAATTCAGTAATAAAAGTCAGGAGTTAATTGACAGGATACCAGGCCTGTCGGTTGCTGACAACAAAAATTCTGACGATACAAAAAAACATATTGAATTAAAAAAACATACGATAAATTTATCAGGAAAGAAAAAGGACAATACTTACTTTATACGGTTTATTCCTGATAAAAACATTTTCAAAGATGGCACAAATCCACTTTATCTGATCGACGAGTTGGTTAATATGGGTACATGCATAGTACAGGCAAGAGCAGGGAATCTTCCAGCTTTTGAAAAATTGAACCCAATTGATTGTTATTTTTCATGGGATATTATTCTGGCTACAAAAGACGATTTTTCAAGTATCGAGGATGTATTCATATTTGTTTCGGACAACAGTGAAATAGTTACTGAAAAAATTGCTGAATTTGATTTGTTCGAAAATGTATCGAATAAAGAAATACTGAAAGAAATACTTAATAATCCTGATGTAGCTGTGAGTGATTTTTCGAAATTAGTAAATTCTAATATTGAAGAAAAAATACAGAAGTTACCGGATCTTCTTGTAGAAAAAAATGAAATGGAGCAGGAAACCGGAGCTGCTAAAGAAAATATAGTATCCGAAGAAAAGCCAAAAGTAAATATAACTAATAAGCTAAGGGTTTCCACCGTGAGGGTAAAATCTGAAAACTTAGATAATCTGATAAATATTGTAAGTGAGCTTGTTACAATGCAAGCACGATTGCAAAACATAGCACATCAGAATGGAGATATAGAATTAATTTCTTTTGCCGAGAATTTTCAAAAACTCAGCAGGCAGTTTCGCGACTTATCCTTCGAGATGCGATTAGTACCAATTCAGAATTTATTTGTGAAATTTCAACGGCTTGTCCACGATTTATCGAAAGAGTTAAACAAAGACGTGAATTTCATAACTGAAGGATTGGAAACCGAACTCGACAAAAATGTAATTGAGCTTATATCTGAGCCTATTTTACACATATTACGTAACAGTCTCGACCATGGAATTGAACCTGGCGAAATAAGGCGAGAGTTGAATAAGCCCGAAAAAGCAAGCTTAAAATTAAAGGCCTTTTATTCAGGTGCTGATGTTATTATCGAACTTCAGGATGATGGCAAAGGAATTGATGTAAATGTAATTAAGCAATTAGCTGTAGAAAAAGCTCTGATACAGCCAGGTACGACTTTATCAAACAAAGAAATCCTTAACCTGATTTTTGAACCTGGATTTTCAACTAAACAGACTGTATCAAACCTTTCGGGGCGAGGTGTAGGCATGGATGTTGTGAAACGAAAAATTGAAGAGCTACGAGGAAGCGTGGAAGTTACTTCCGTAAAAGAAAAGGGTACGAGTATAAGAATAAGGTTGCCACTTACCCTTTCGATGATTGATGGTTTTTTGGTTAGGATAAAGGAAAATACCTTTATTATCCCACTCACTGCCATCAATAAAATACATGAACTAAAAACTGATTTGTTAGATAATTCATTTAATAATATCATCAATATTGATGATGAGCAAATACCATATATTTATTTAATGAATGGTGTTGATAGTGATTCTGAATCGGATTTGGCCAAGTACATTGTGTTAATAAAATATGACAATAAAAAAGTTGGTTTAGTAGTAGACGAAGTGTTTGGAGAGTATCAGGTTGTACTGAAACCTTTAGGACATCTGGTACAAACCAACGACTATTTTTCGGGAGCTGCCATTATGGGCGATGGTAATGTTGCGCTTGTGATCGATACTAATAAACTAATCCAGCAATTTACAGCTGGTAGTGTTCAGTCTTCATTAGGCAGTAGACAATGAATTGAAATTTTAAATGTTGAATAAAAAATGGAAAAAGAGAATAAAATAGATTCATACTTAACTTTTAAACTGGGCAGGGAAACCTTTGCCGGGCATATAAAAAATGTAATGAACATACTTGAGAATCGCGAAATAACGCAAGTTCCAGATACACCGTCGTACATGAAAGGTGTAATAAATTTGAGGGGTAGTGTGTTGCCTGTTATTGATTTAAAGGAAAAACTCGGTATGAAACTTACTGAATATACAAACAATACCTGCATTCTTGTTCTTAATATTTTATCGGAGAACGAAGACGTAAATGTTGGGGCAATAGTAGATGCTGTTATTCAGGTAAAAGAGGTTAAATCCGAAAATGTTCTCCCATACCCCAGCATTTCGAACAAATACAAATCGGAAATTATTCCGGGTGTTTTTAAGGTGAACGATGATTTTATAATGATCCTTGACCTTGATAAGGTGTTTTCTAATATCGAAACATCCATTTTTAAAGACGAAACAAATATTAAAAATTTAAAATAGTAATTACTATGAAAAATGTAAGCATTATAGTAAAAGTCATCATTTATGTTGCTATACTTGGGTTTTCGTGTATCTTCATTATGGGCTATGTATCGATCGATGCAGCCAGTAAAATACTTACTAAAGCTGCCTTTGATAGAATAAGCTCGATCAATGGAATGAAGAAAATGCAAATGGAACGATTTTTCAACGAAAAACTTGAGGATGTTTCGGCCCTTGCCGAATTGAAAAGTGTAAAAGATGCTTTCCTGAGCTTTAACCAGGCTTATACAATAGATTCTTTGGAGATAGAATTTGTTAAAACAGAAGCTTGTAAATCAATTTCTCAGCAGTATACGGATGAATTTATGAATTATATCAAAGCCAATAATTATTACGATTTGTTTTTGATAAACCCCAACGATGGATTAGTTTATTTTACATCGAGACGCGAAAATGATCTGGGAACTTTTCTAAAAAACGAACCAACTCATCTCGCCAAATTATGGCATAAATGCAGGACGAATTCCAATGTTTACCTTAGCGATATGGCTAAATATCAACCATCGGGCAATAAGGCAGCTATGTTTATAGCGCAAAGTGTTAAAAAGGACAATAAAGTGATTGGAGTGCTTGCCGTACAGATTTCGAACAAGGCTATTAATTCATACATACAGGATGAAGCAGGATTGGGAGAGAATGGAGAAACATATCTAATAGGTCATGATTACTTATTCAGGAGCGATTCGCGTTTTACAAACCAGTCAACAATTTTGGAAACTAAAGCGAACACAGAAGCTACGCGTAGTGCTTTATCGGGAAACAAAAATACAATGATAACAAACGATTATCGTGATGTTTTGGTTTTAAGCAGTTTTGCTAAAATTGATATTGCCGGATTAAACTGGGCCATAGTTACCGAAGTTGTGGAAGAAAGCATTATGAACCCAAAACGAGATCTGATCCGAACTATAATTTATATCTGTATATTTATTGGTGTAATTATGATGCCCATCTTATACATCATTGGACATTCGATTAACAAGCCCATAAAAAAAACAATTGAGTATGCTAATGAACTTGCATCTGGCGATTTAACTGCTACATTGAATATTAACCAAAAAGATGAATCAGGAAAACTTGCTGATGCCCTTAGGGAAATGGTTGCTAACACAAAAAAGATTATTGCAAATATTACTATGTCATCCGAGAATATTTCTGATGCCAGTTTTCAATTGAGTAGCACATCGCAGGAGATTTCACAAGGTGCATCAATACAGGCTTCATCAATTGAGGAAGTTTCTTCATCAATCGAGGAAATGTCGTCGAACATTGAGTATAATGCTGACAGTGCAGCGAAAACTGAGGAAATTACTACTAATGTTTCGGACCAGATTGTGCATGGTGGCGAAATTGTGTTCTCGGGAGTTGAGGCAATGGAAAAGGTGGCCGATAAAATAAATGTAATCAGCGACATTGCTTTTCAGACCAATATACTGGCTTTGAATGCTGCTGTTGAAGCTGCCCGTGCAGGCGAACATGGAAAAGGATTTGGTGTAGTTGCTGCCGAGGTTGGAAAACTGGCAGAAAAAACAAGGATTGCGGCATCCGAAATTGAGGAAATAAGCCAAAACAGTGTTCAGATTGCAGGGCAGGCAAAAACCCTTATGTCTGCAATGATGCCGGATATGCAAAAATCGTCGAATTTAGTTAGAGAAATTTCGGCAGCAAGCAAGGAGCAAACCATAGCTTCGCAGCACATCAACGATGCTATTCAGCAATTGAACGAGGTAACGCAACAAAATGCTGCCGCTTCAGAAGAAATGGCTACAAGTTCAGAAGAACTCGCCAGTCAGTCCGAGCAAATGAAACAAATAATATCATATTTTAAAATTGATAAAATTGAGAGAACTGATAATCCGAAAACGAGTGCAGGTAATGAACCTAAGAGGAAATATATTGAATATGAGCAAAAAAGAAAACATAGTTCCAAAACAAATAAGATGAAAGGCATTGAGCTTAATCTTGGGGGTAACGATAAATATGATGATGAGTTTGAGAAGTTTTAATTAGCCTCTGCAAGAAAGCTCCAATAACTGATAGGTGAATGACAACAGAGCGAAATGACAAACGAATGACAGCGGATAACCGATATACAAAGTTTAGTGATGAGCTTCAGGAGGCAGAATTCAAAAGGCTTAGTAGTTTTATATACCATAACTATGGAATAAACCTGTATCCGGCAAAAAGAGTATTGTTGCAATCGAGGCTGCAAAAACGTTTGATTGTACTGGGACATAAAACCTACAAACAGTATTGCGATTATGTGTTGAACGAAAATACCGGCCCGGGCGAATATCAGGAAATGATAGAGTGTATTACCACGAATAAAACTGAGTTTTTCAGAGAAATAAGGGCTTTTGATTTTTCGGAGCAGGTAATATTGCCCGAATATATAAACAATGGTAATGGCAATGGCTTGTTCAAGGTTTGGAGCGCAGGAACATCAACAGGTAAAGAAGCTTATACAATTGCTATGTTACTGAGTGAATTTGCTCGTGAAAATTCTGGATTTGATTATATGATATTAGCTTCTGATATTTCTATTGATGTACTTAAAACTGCCCGTATGGCTATTTATCCTATGGCAGATTTGAATGAAATCCCCATTGAATATCAGAAAAAATACTTATTAAAAAGCAAGAACAGCAAGAAAATGATGTTCCGTATGATTCCTGAAATCAGAGAGAAAGTAAAATACTTTTCATTAAATCTATTAAATAATGACTATGGTATTAAAGATAGGTTTGATATTATATTTTGCCGGAATACAATGATATATTTTGACAGGCCAACACAGCAAAAAATCATTCATCAGTTTATCAGGCTGCTAAAACCCAAAGCATATTTAGTATTAGGTCAGTCCGAATCTTTAATCAACCTTGATATAAACATGAAACAAGTTGCCCCATCAATTTACAGAAAAGAATAGAGAAGATGGAAGATGGAAGACCGAAGTTGGAAGACGAAAGTAAAAAGCCCCAAAGGGGTGTAATCATTAGCATAGGGTGAAGCCCTATGATGCAAAAGATAAATAATGTAAAACCACATGGAAATTTTGGCCCTCTGGAAATGATTAAATTTCCCTAAATTAAGGTAGTAAAACATCAGCGAAAATCTGCGGGAGATATTCCCCGAAAATGAGAAATTAATTTGAAAATATACAAGAAAATGAAATCGACAGACAGCAGTGAAATAATTAGAAATCTAAAGGAACAAGTTGGGAACTTGAACAAAACTATTGAAGACCTGAACGGAAAACTAAAAGAGTCGGAAAACATGAAGAGTAATTTCATTTCGAATGTGATGAATGAAATATACAATCCTTTTAGCTCTATTTTAAGTCTTTCGCAGAATATTATAAGCCTTGATAGCAATAATTTACCAAAAGCAATTTCGCTTGCCGAAACAATTTTTGATGAAGCTTCGACCCTTGATTTCGATTTAAAAAATATTTTTGCGGCTGCCCGTATTGAATCTGGTCTGGAAACTCCTATAATAAAAAAGATTAACTTCAATAATTTAATAAATGATGTTGTAGAAACATGTCAGTATCTGGCAATAAAAAAGAAAATAGAAGTAGTAATTAGCAAAAATATACATGAAGAGATGTTCTCATGTAAAAGCGATACTGATTTTCTATTTCAGGTAATAGTTAATGTTTTAAATAATGCCATAAAATTTGGCCCTGAAAATAGTATTGTTGAAATTGATTTTTCGATATCGGAAAAAGAAATAGAATTGCAAATTAAAGACCAGGGGCCTGGAATCAAGCTTGATGACAAACTGAGAATTTTCGACAGATTTAAAAAATTAGATGCATCGGTAAATTCAATAAACTGTGGTTATGGCTTAGGCTTATCGGTTGCACAAGCTTTGCTCGAAATGCTTGGGGGAAGTATAAATTCATTAGACGACATTGAAACAGGCTGTATTATTTCTATAATAATCCCACAATCCGAAATATCCAATCTCGACGATGATAACAACGATATAGTAATTTTTGATGCCGATGAGGAGACTTTTTAAATAATGAAACAAGTAGATACATATTTTCTGTTGCCTGGTGCATTGCAGGTGTCGAAAGATCCATTGTTGGTAACTACCATTTTAGGCTCGTGTATATCGGTATGTTTATGGGATAGAAGAAGGAATATAGGAGGCATAAACCACTATATGTTGCCACTTTGGAACGGACAAGGGCTTGCTTCGCCAAAATATGGAAATATTGCTATTGAAAAACTTATTGCACAAATGGTTCGTATGGGCAGTCTGAAAAAAGATATGGTTGCAAAAATTTTTGGTGGTGGCGAAGTATTACAGAGCAATTGCTGTGTTTTTAATATTGGAAAAAGGAATACGGACTACGCAAAGGAAGTATTTAGCAATATTGAGATACCTGTTGTAGGACAAAGTACAGGAGGAGAATACGGACGTAAGATTATTTTTAATACATCTACCGGCGAAATAAGAATGAAGTATGTGAGAAAAACTAAGCTAAATAAACAATAGGCCTATGAGTGAACAAAAGATAAAAGTGCTGATAGTTGACGACTCTGCTCTTGTAAGGCAAAGCCTTAAAAGGGTTTTTGCACAAGATACATCGATCGAAGTAATTGGTGCAGCATCTGATCCATATTTTGCTGCGCGTATTATTGCCAGAGATGTCCCCGATGTAATTACATTAGACCTTCAAATGCCGAGAATGAACGGGCTTACTTTTTTACAAAAAATAATGTCGCAGCGCCCAATACCTGTTGTTGTGATTTCGAGCCTGGCAAAAGAAAACAGCGATATTGCAATTAAAGCCTTGGATTATGGTGCTATTGATGTAATTGAAAAACCTATAATGAGAACCTCGGAGTTTTTTCAGACATCAAGCTACAAAATTATTGAAGCCATAAAAGCAGCGGCTATTGCAAATATTAAAATTATAAAAAATAATCGTTTACAACATAATGATAAACTTAATATAAAGAGCCAATATCAGGATTATGGCCATACAACAATTGCAAAACCGGCAAATAGAATAGTACTTATGGGAGCATCGGCAGGAGGAACTGAAGTAGTTGCCAATATTTTGTCGCAATTGCCCGAGAATTGCCCACCGGTTGTAATTGTACAACACATGCCCGAACAATTTACTTTGGCATTTTCGCGCCGCTTAGATAACATGAGCAGGATAAAAGTTAAAGAGGCAGAGATGGGAGATTGCCTGGAATATGGAAATGCTTATGTTGCTCCCGGAAATTCTCATGTTATATTGAAGCGTAAAGGATTGCAGTTTTTTATTGAAACCACGCAGCAGTCTCTATTCAACAGGCATAGGCCCTCGGTCGATGTTCTGTTTAATTCGGCTGCCGAACATGATGGCAAATTCTTTTTGGGAATAATCTTGTCAGGCATGGGCCGCGATGGTGTCGATGGTTTAGTAAAACTTAAAAATAATAATGCTTTAACTATTGCCCAAAACCGCGAAAGCTGTATAGTTTTCGGAATGCCAAAAGAAGCTATACAGGCCGATGCAGTTGCAAAAACACTTTCGCCCGAAAAAATTGTAAAAGAGATAGTGATGTTTAAATAGAAATTATCGGAGCGAAGCGAAAATTCTGATAGCAAAGCGTATCGGGAGAAATTAGAAATTGTGGACTGGAGACTGAACCCTAAACCTTTAAACCTTTGAACATTTTTAAATGAATGAAAGAGCAAAAATATTAGTTATCGACGACAGCAAATCTTCAATGATGGAATTGTCAGGTATCTTGAGAGATACAGGATTTCATGTTGTAGCTGCAATGAATGGAAAAAGTGGGATTAAAAAAGCTATGTCGAACCCCATCGATCTGATACTATTAGATGTGGTTATGTCTGGCATGGATGGATTTGAGGTTTGCATTAAACTAAAGGAAAACAAAGAAACCCGCGACATCCCTGTTATTTTTATTACTGTTGATTCAAATAAGGAAAGTGTTGTAAAAGGTTTTGATGCCGGAGCAATCGACTATGTTAACAAACCATTTAACAAAAAAGAGCTGATTGCTCGTATCAACACACAATTAGAATTGAGCCGCTCGAAAGAAGCACTAAAAGTGGCAATGAATGAAGCAAAGCACCACGACAAGCTTATGTCCTCGTTTCTTGCAAATATGTCGCACGAAATAAGAACCCCTATAAATGCAATATTGGGATTTGCCCAATTGTTGCAACTTGAGGAGGAAAGCGATGAGGAAAGACAAAAATTCATATCGATCATTCTAAATAGCAGCAATCAACTTATCGACTTGATAAATGATATTCTGGAAGTATCAAAAATTGATGCAGGAAAAATCACAATTAAATTAAAACCTGTTGAGATAAACCAATTTTTAGATGAACTAATATTGTCGTATAAAATACTTAATGAGACCAATAAGAAAGTAAGCTTTAAGTTAAATCGCGGTAGCAAGAACAAATTGCTTATAAATACCGATAAAGGTAAGTTATATCAGATATTAAACAATTTGCTGAGTAATGCTGTGAAATTTACAAGCGAAGGAATTATTGAACTTGGTTATAGGATTATAGAAGACAATGGTGCTTTTTGTGAGTTTTATATAAAAGATACAGGAATTGGTATCCCTAAACATAAACATGAAATTGTTTTTGATCGTTTTATCCGTATTGAAAATAATCTTGAAAGAGAATATGGCGGAACAGGATTAGGTTTGCATATTAGTAAAAAATTAGTAAACTTGTTAAATGGAAAAATATGGATAGAATCAGAAATAAACAAGGGGAGTTGCTTCTATTTTACCGTAGCATGTAGTTAAAGAATGCTATGTGTATTTTAATAAATGACCAATAATTGTTTTAGAAAGAAAAAGATATGAAAACAGATGAGGTGAAAACGAAAATCTTAATTGTTGATGATGTAAAAGCCAACATCATTAAAATGAAAGATGCGTTAACTGAAATTGATACCTACATAATAATCGGGGCAAACTCGGGCAAGTCGGGTATTGCAAAGGCAAAAGCCCAGAAATTCGATTTGATTTTATTAGACATTGTTATGCCTGATATTGATGGATTTGAAGTATGTAGTGAATTGATGGCTTATGCACCAACTAAAAATGTACCCATTATTTTTCTTACATCTAAAAACGATGCAGATAGCATTATCCGTGGCTTTCGGTCGGGTGCTGTAGATTATATACTGAAACCATTTAGCAAAGAAGAATTGCAGGCAAGGGTAAAAGTACATGTTCAACTTAAAAAAACACAGGAAGAGCTTATAAAGGCAAAAGAAATGGCTGTTGTGGCTGCAAAGGCAAAATCACTTTTCCTTGCCAATATGTCGCACGAAATACGAACACCCATGAATGGAATTATGGGCATGATCGATATGTTCTATCAAACCAAATTAACCGATCAGCAAAAAGAATACTTGGAAATAATTGATGTCTCCTCCGAAAATTTACTCTGCATTATTAACGATATACTTGATTTTTCAAAAATCGAGGCAGGGCAAATTGAATTTGAATCAATAAAATTCAGCGTATTCGATGAAGTCGATGAAGTCCTGAAAGTTTTATCATTTAAAGCAAAAGAAAAGAATTTAAGTCTTCAGTATGATATTAGCAACAAAATCCCAAAAGTGCTTATTGGCGATCCGGTTAGATTAAAACAAATTCTAATTAATCTTATAAACAATGCCCTAAAGTTTACAAGTAAGGGAGGAATACAGGTTTTTGTTGAATTACTGGAAATCGATAATGAAAATATAAAATTAAAATTCCGTGTTGTTGATACAGGAATTGGAATTTCAGATGAGGGAAAAGCCCGTCTTTTCAAATCATTTTCGCAAACCGATGCTTCAGTAACCCGAAAGTTTGGGGGGACAGGCCTGGGCCTTGCCATTTCGAAAAACCTGGCTAAAATGATGAATGGCGAAATTGGTGTTGATAGCGAAGAAGGCAAAGGAGCTACTTTTTGGTTTACGGCCGAATTTAAATCTTCAACACAAAAAGAAGTAATCGAAGAAGCAAAAAAATCAGTTGAATCTGGTAACAAGCAAGAAGCACTATCAATTTTAGTAGCAGAGGACAATGTAATAAACCAGAGGGTGGCAAGGTTCAATCTCGAGCGTTTTGGACATACAGTACAAATCGCCGAAAACGGTATCGAAGCAATTGAGAAATACAAAGAAACACATTTTGATCTTGTTTTTATGGATATTCAAATGCCCGAAATGGATGGCATTGAAGCAACTAAAGAAATTCGTAGAATTGAAAATGAAAAGGGTGTCGATGTTGAAATACCAATAATTGCCATGACAGCAAATACAATGAAAGGCGATCGTGAGAATTTCCTGAATGCCGGACTTAATGACTATATAGGCAAACCATTTAAGGCTGATCAGCTTTTCAACCTACTCGAGAGAATTATCAAACAAACAAAGAAATGATTTTTTTATATCAGTTATGAATGATAGAGACCATGTTATCCCAAATTGGACAGACCGAAGAATATTGATTGTTGAAGATACCGAAACCAGTAATCTGTTTTTTTCCCATGCCTTTAGGCAAACCGGGGCAGAGCTGATTTGGGCAGAATCGGGCGACGAAGCTGTTGAACTTGTCTCGCAAGATAGAGACCATGTAATTGATATCGTACTTATGGACATCAATCTTCCCAAGCTCAACGGTTTGCTTGCCACTTCCAAAATAAAACAAAAAAGGCCCAATTTGCCTGTCATTATCCAAACCGCATATACTAACGTCTATGACGACGAAGATGCTTTTGCCGCAGGTTGCGATGCCTTTATCGTAAAACCAATCCGCTTATCG
>JAYENH010000425.1:0-12392 GCA_034721995.1 Bacteroidota bacterium | reverse complement strand
TTATGATTAATCCATTTTGGCCGGAATCGCCTTCCTTGTACAGTTTGACCAATCCCGATTTAATGAACATAATATGTGTAGCGTAGGCTCCCTGCTTGGCAATTATATCGCCTTTCTTAAAATTAAGGCTAACCCTGTTTTGGCTAATTTCAGACAATTGATCATCATTTAATACTTTAAAACATGAAGACATGTTCATGCAAGTCAGGCAATTTTCCGAATCGACAATATCTTTCATAGCCTCTATATTGGGTGCGCTAAACTATAAAAAATAACACTACTTTTCTTAACTGGCTCATCATGTTGTCATGTCCTTCGGATGATGACAGGTGGTTTGCCCACAACATTCACCTGTCTCGCCTTATGGCGGAAAGAAAATTTACGATTTCAGAAAGCACAAATCGTGAAGTTTTTTACGCAAATGACGAGTTCTTAGGTCTTACTCAACCAAGTGTTTTCTTGATAAATACTGTGCTTACTTTTGTAATATCAGCAATTTCATCTATACTTTTATCTTCCTTAAAATACAGTTGAATAATCCTGATTTTTAATTCAGATTCTTTAATTATGCTATCACTTCGTTTCTTTTCTTGCTCAATTCCTTGTTCAATTCCTTGTTCAATTCCCTCCAAACGTCCTTCTTGTCGTATACCTTCGTTATATCGCTCAACCCGTATTTTTGATTCTTCGTAATCTTTTATGTATTCCAAATCGTCATCTGTTAAATTTGATTTTTGCAACCGCCTCATTAGTTCAATAAAAACCTTATCCTTTTTATACTCATCAAAATCCGATTTCTTATTCAACTTATTTAATGTTTTTTCAGCTATTGAAAACCATGCTGAATATTTTGTGAATTTTTCGTTTTGAACTATATTTTTTTGAAATGCAAAAAGAAGCCGGTTTTTTTGCAAAAACAATAAGCCTTTGCTATTATTTCTACAAATTGCTAAAATATCCTTTATCCGGTTTTCTATTTCTTCATGTTTCCAAATATCAGTTTCCTCAAAAAAGCTTTTTGCCTTTTCCGGCATCATGGTATAACTTATATAATCATCAGAAAAACCAAGATTGTCATCAACCATCCATATTATAGTTATTACTGGTAGCAGGCCACTATAATCTTTAACTTTTTTTATTTCCCCATCAGATAAAAGGATTTCTTTAATTGGCAAATCCTCTAATTGTAAAGCTGTGTTAACGCAATGATATGTGTAGAAACGATATATTATGTCGGGTTTGTACCACTGTTGCATATCAATTATTACATAAGCACCGGCTATTTTACATCGGAAATCAAATTCTACGGTACGTGCATCGTCAGTAATTTTATGTTTGATAGGCATAGGTGCAATTTCCTGAATCTCAACATCAAGAAAATCCTCTAAAAATTTTTTCGCTATTTCTAAATTGGAAAAAACTTTTTTAAAATACCTATCATAATTTAATGGGGCTAAATACATTGTAAATCAAGCTTTATATATTTCAATTACAACAAAGGTACAAAAATATTATTTTACGTAAATGATAAGTTCTGAAAATCCAAAAAGTGATATATGTCATGTTTTTAATAAACACAGGTATATTTGAATGTAATTAATTTTCAATGTTGTGGTAATCGGATGTTACGCCTCGTTTTTATAGTTGAATTGTTCTGATGTATATTTTTGCTGCGTTGATAAATTCATAATAAAATTTTACAATCATGGAACATTCTAATGACATTCAGGCATTCGGTTGCACAACGAAAAAGGAAACCCTGACATCATACATTCAGGAAAAACCTTTAAAAGAATTTATTCTCGAAGCCAATGAGCCATTTCCGGGTTATTATTGCCGGGGAGATTTACCGCTTGGTCAAAATTGTAAACCGGCTTACTTGTTCTTTATTATCAAACCGGGTATTATTTGTACCGAAGATAATATTATAAGGGTAACCCAAAAAATAAAACAACAATACAATTTTGAATTCGATGCTTGTCCCGGGCAACTAACATTATTTAACAACCCCCAGCCACATATAAGGATACAAGCAGAAGATTTCAGTATTGTTCCTGATTTGATAAAGGCATACAAAGAGCATGGTATTTCATTTCAGAAAAATAAGAATGTGAAACCTTATACCAGCATGATCAGGATTAAAAAGTACTTCGATTTAGAATTTCTCTCTGATGGGGTGTACAAATTGAAAGACGATGAGTTTTTTAAGTATATCCGTATTCCAAAAGAAATTGACTGGAAGTTGTTTGAAACAATTACAATGACAATCAAGAATACCTACGATTTCAAAAATTACGATTATGCACTAACTGCAATTTATCAGAAATGCGGATTCGAAGACTATATCCGTATTTTTTCGGAGAATTGCGACTGTGAAAAACTTGGAATGTTGAGGCAGAAATATGTAGAGGAAATCGAAAAGCATCTTTTTTAATATAAGGGTTTATACATTAATACATAAGGATTAATCCTATGAATAGATTCAAAAATTTCTCCATCATCTTTCTCATTCTGTTTATGGTATGGATTTTACTAAACAATAGTTTTACCCCAACACTAATGGCAACCGGACTGATTGTATCGTTTGTGGTAACTGTTGTTTTTTGCTCGAAATGCAAAATGTTTGGCGATCAGAAATTAAACCCCAAAGCAATTGCTTATGCTTTTATTTATTTGGTGGTTTTTTTGAAAGAACTTGTAAAATCGAATTTAGATGTAGCGCGTAGGGTCTTATCTCCGTCGCTTCCTATCAACCCTGGCATTGTTGAGGTAAAAACAACATTAAAGTCGAAAATGGGCAGGTTGATACTTGCCAATTCTATTACTCTAACGCCAGGAACATTTACAGTCGATATCCACGAAGAGACACTATACATTCACTGGATTGATGTTCAGAGTGATGATATCAATAAGGCAACTAACGAAATTGTACGAAAATTTGAAAAATATCTGGAGGTAATTTATGGTTAACATTATCTTAACTGCCGCACTAATCTTAATCCTGACCTCTCTGCTTATCAGCTTAATCAGGTTTATTAAAGGCCCATCAGCTGTCGACAGGGTAATTGCGTTCGATGTAATGACAATAACATCAATAGCACATATTGCATTGATAGCACATTTCTCGAACCGTATTATTTATTTAGATGTAGCAATTGTTTATGGATTGCTTAGTTTTTTGGGGGTTTTAATTGTGGCAAGATATATCGAAAAAGGTCTTTAATCTTGATTAATTATGATTTACTTGATTCAACATAAATTTAATATACATATTTTGTATTCAGCGAATTAAGGAAGTTTATAAAAAAACGAGGCAAAAAAATCAAATAATGAAAACATTAGAACTTATAGGAGCGATAATAACTTTAATCGGGGCCATATTTTTGCTTCTCGGCTCGCTCGGACTTTTACGTATGCCCGACGTATACAACAGAATTCAGGCAGGTACAAAAGCATCGACACTTGGTACAATTTTATCGCTGCTCGGTATTGGAATTATTGTACCCGCATGGTACGGAAAAGTTATTATCCTTATTGTATTTGTGTTGCTAACCAATCCGGTTTCCTCGCATGTATTGGCAAGGGCTGCGCATTTCATTGGTATCCCACTAACCGATAAAACAATTATCGACAAGCTGGAAGTTGTCGAAAAGCTCAATGTCGACAAGTTAAAAGAGGAGGAGCCTGAATTTAAAACGATAACAAATTTTTCTACGGATAACAAATAAAAAACAATAGCAAATTTGATAGTAGCATTAATAAATAACCCTGGAATGCCGAAACAATTTGATTTCAAAACAAGGATTAACGATTTCTGATTTCTGATATTCGAACGTATCTGAACGGGGAAGCTTAAACTTTAAAATTTATACAATATGACATTTATTATAATCGCAATATTTCTTGGACTTGTTATGCTGATAATGGCAGGCATAGCAATTTACCATAAAAGCCTTACCGTTGCAATTATTGCAGCCGGTGTGGTAAGCTTGTTTGCAGCCGTAATGTATTTGTTGCTGGCAGCTCCCGATGTAGCCATGACCGAAGCCTCAATTGGTAGTGGGCTTTCAACAATTATCTTTTTTTATGTACTTAATAAAATAAGGAAGACCAATGATGCGAAATAGTCTGATATTTATTGTACTGCTTGCCTTTGGAGTAATGATATATAACCTGTATATCAATTTCGATGGAAACACTGAGCTAAACAATATTGCCCAATTTTATGCTAACGAACAAAACATTCAGGAAGTTGGTGCAGCTAACCTGGTAACAGCAGTTGTTGTAACTTATCGTGGACTTGATACTTTGGGCGAAGTAACTATTCTGTTTTTAACAGCTGCTATAATCGGGTTTTTCCTTAAACTTCAATTGGCCGATACAAGGAGCAATAGCGCAAAACGAAGACCCAGTGAGATTTTCGATACAGCAGCCCGTGTTTTAACGCCAATTATTTTTGTATTTGGTATTTATGTTTTCATAAATGGGCATTTAACTCCCGGAGGTGGTTTCCAGGGCGGTGCTATTATCGCATCATCATTCGTGCTTATGTTGTTGGTAGGTCAAAACGAATCTTTCAAAAGCAAACTATTTACACGCATCGAAAGCATTTCGGGAGTAGTATTTGTATTTATTGGTATACTTGGTATTGTGCTTGCAGGCGGCTTTCTTGATAACCGCATTATGTCTATAGGAACATTTGGCACACTCATAAGTGCCGGGGCTATCCCAATTATTTACATTTTCGTGGGTCTGAAAGTAGGCTCCGAATTATCTAATATTCTCGGTGGGTTTCACGAGCTTCAAAAAGAAAAATAATCGTTCAACATTCAATTATCAAACATGGAATATATAAGCTTAACAGTTGGATTATTACTCATTATCTTCGGATTGTGGGGTATTCTCACTCAGAAAAATATACTGAAAATCATTATCGGGTTTACAATTTTCGATACAGGTTTGCACGTAGTTATGGTGAGCATTGCTTACGTAAAAGGCAAAACTGCCCCAATTATTGATGAGGCAGTAAGCATTGCCGAGGCTGCCCAAAAAATTGTTGACCCTGTTCCACAGGCATTGGTACTTACCGCTATTGTAATCGGGTTGGGGGTAACATCACTTATGCTGGCTTTTGCAGTAAAAATGCACAATCAAAAAGGCACACTCGATATAGCAGGTTATAAAGACCTTCGGCATTGATGATTGATGATTGATGATTGACGATTTACTATTTACGATTGAGGAACCACAAATCGTAAATCATCAATCGTAAATCGACAATCGACAATCGTAAATAATAAATCGAAAAGTATGACAAAAGAAGAACTAAAGGATAGAACAAAGAAATTTGCACATAGATGTGTGAAACTGGCTTTAGCTTTGCCAAATTAAGTATCGTCGTTGAAGAATGTGACGAAAGTTTTTTCTGGTTACAATTTATAATAGATGAAAAATTATTAAGGGAAGAATTGGTGGAATCATTATTAAAAGAAGCAGATGAACTTACTGCGATTTTTATTTCATCAAGAAAAACAGCAAACAAGAATGATTGATGATTTACGATTGACGATTGATGATTGATGAATCACAAATCGTAAATAATCAATCGAAAAACACAAAATACAAATCGTAAATAATCAATCGTAAATCGTAAATCAAAAATAATAAATCAAAAATGGTTTCACCTATTCATATAATAACAATCGGGCTTGGGCTGGCTTTTGCCCTGGGTTTGCTTAAAGGGATTGGCAAAAACTTCGCAGCCTTTCTAACACTTCTCGGAGTTGCCCTAATGGGAGCTATCTCCTTTCAGTGGCTGTTTGCTTTTTTTACATCTGGTGCTACTACCGAAGTATTTACGGCCGGGTTTAAACCTCCATATTCCATTAACCTGATGATGGGAAAACACGAGGCCATCCTGACTTCGATGATCAACCTGGTGGGATTTCTGGGTGGTATCTATTTATGGGACACACTAAAGAAACAAGGCTTCCATGCCATGCTGGTATATCTGGTATTTATAATGGGCATGAACGTAATTGTATTGACCCGCGATGCTTTCAACCTTTTCGTTTTTATGGAAGTGGTGAGCATTGCAACAGCCGGTTTGGTAATCCTCGAACAGAACAATAAGTCGATACAGGCTGGTTTTAAGTACATGATTGCAACCAGTGTTATTGCCGGGCTGTTTTTGTTAGGCATTATTTTCTCTTACTATTTTGCAGGCTCGTTAAATATCGACGACCTTGTAAACGCCAATATGCTTGCCGTAAAAGGTGGTTCGATGGCCGCATTTTTTGTATTGATTGCTATTGTTCTCGAACTAAAACCTTTCCCTGCCAACGGTTGGGCATTGGATGTGTATCATGCCGCAAGCCCCGGATTGTCGGCACTTATTTCGGCAGCTTCGGCAACCGCAATGTATTTTGTATTTTATAAGGTTCTGGCCATTGTAGGAGATAGTTGGTACCCAATTGTGGCAGCAATGGGATTGCTTACATTTGTCGGTTCCAATTTACTTGGTGTAAAACAAGACAATCCAAATCGCTTATTGGGTTATTCATCTCTGGGGCAAATTGGCTTATTAATGGCAATTCTTGGTTTCAAACCATTCCTCGGCGACAAGCTTGAGTTTATCGCCTTCACTATTTTGCTTACCCATTATCTTGCAAAAGCCGGGTTGTTCTGGTTGGCAGGCATCATCAAAAGCGAAAACCTGAAAGGATTTGCTGCTCTGCGAAAAAAACCATTCTTCCTTTTTATGTTCGGTACGTTTGTGTTCGCATTAATTGGCTTTCCTCCATTTCCATCTTTCTTCGGAAAGTGGGAGCTAATAATGCACCTGGCCGATGGGCACATGTACGGATGGATGTTTGCAATTCTGCTGGGTTCGTTCTTAGAAGGCATTTACCTTTTCCGTTGGTTAGGTTATGCCATTAAAATTGACAATGTCGAAATGCCTGATTTCAAAATTGAGTGGAACAAAATAATCCCGGTAGGAATTTTTGTCCTGGGATTATACATTGCCGGCTATTACACAAGTACTTTTGCAGAAGGTGGTAATGCTATAAATTTTATCCCATTGTACTTTGTAGCCTTTTTGCTGATGATTGATTTCTTGCCCATCATTGTAAAAAATACGATTTCGATTGCAGCCATTGCCTGGTACTCTTTCACGATTCTACCTCCACTCTATGAACAGGATATGCTACGTTTTATTTTCGCTGCTATTTTTCTGATTGGCGGAGGTTTGACTTTAATTGCCGGATACGCATATAAAGGAAAGCGCGAAGGCTTTTATCCGGTTGCACTGCTTATGTATGTTGGTTTGGCACAAATTATCCAGGCCGAAAATATGCTTCACTTTTTCTTCGGATGGGAAATAATGACAGCCGGTTCCTACTTCCTGATTATCCGAGGAAAACGCTCCATGCCTCATGGATTAAGTTATATGCTTTTCTCAATTGGCGGGGCTTATGCTTTGCTTGCCGGTTTTGGTATGGCACACGCGGGCCAGGCTTCCATTTCGCTTGATATACTTTCAACAGTTACTCAAAATGTGAGCTGGATATTTGGCTTGCTTGCAGTTGGGTTTCTTACAAAAACAGCATCGCTTGGTTTGCATATTTGGTTGCCCGGTGCACATGGTGAGGCCGAAAGCGACGTCTCCCCAATGGTATCGGCCATTTTGCTAAAGGCGGGTGTCTTCGGTCTATTTATTTTAATGATTGCAATGGGAAGCCATCCCGAAGCAGCCAATATTGCATACATACTCGGATGGCTTGGCGCACTTACTGCATTAATTGGTAACCTCGGCGCAACTTTCCAGGAAGATGCCAAGCGACTGCTCGCTTATTCGAGTATTGCACAATTGGGCTATATTTTATTTGCCATCGCTATAATGACCCATCTGGGTTGGCTCACCGCATTTACCTATTCAATAAACCACTTTATGTACAAGGCAATCCTCTTCCTCACCATTGGAGCAGTTGTTCTGAGGGTTGGTACTCATAATATGTACGAAATGGGCGGGTTGATAAAGCGAATGCCCTTTGCATTTATCGCTGTAATGATTGGGATTATCGCACTTTCGGGTGTGCCACCATTATCAGGATTTGCCGGAAAGTGGCTTTTCTATAATGCTATTATCGACAAGGAGTGGTACTTCCAGGGAGCAATTGTTTTCTTCTCGGGCATTATTGCCTTCCTGTATCTTTTCAAACTCATTTACTCAGTATTCCTTGGCCAGTTAAAAGATAACCTTCGCGAAGTAAAGGAAATATCCGTTTGGTTTATTATCCCTATTTATACATTGATTATCGGTATTATGATATTCTCTGCCATGCCACAATTGGTATTGCAACCATTGGGCGAAATGATTAGTAGTTGGTTCCCAAATGGGGGCTTACAATGGGATGGCACTCTTGCCACAACAGCTCTGGGACATTGGAATGGAAGCGGAGTTATGATAACAGTGATGGTCATGTTCGGAGCACTGTTTGCCTGGCTGCTGCTATTAAGTCGTAAGGCCCAAAAAGTTGAGCAGTTCAACATTGTGTATGCTGCCGAGCGGCCATTCCGACCTGAAACAACTCACGTATCGTACAATATTTTTGCCGGCTACAACAAGGCACTTGGATTTCTGGTAACTCCTGCCATCACAGCTTTCTGGGATACAATGGATAATTTAACACATTCCATTGCCGATTTCTTCAGAAAAATTTACAGTGGCAACGGACAGGTTTATGTTGCCCATGTGGTGCTGTTTGTAGTGGTGGTTTACTTTTTTGCAATCTAATAATTTATCAAGTTTTGTATAATGAATTTTGATGTAACAAAATTACTTTTCACCCTGCTCGGACTTTTTATTGTCCTCAACTGGGGTTTATTAATGAGTGGTATCATTCGGAAAGTTGGTGCAAGGGTTGCCAAACGCTACGGCATTCCGGTTTATCAACCCTGGATCGATTTAATTAAAAATTATGCCATCCGATCGCAGGTAACTCATGGTATAATGTTTTATCTCGGGCCTGTGTTCAGGTTGTCGGGGGGTGTTGGCTTGTTCTTGTTTATGCCAATGATATTTGGTTCCGAACATTGGAGCAACTATTCTTTCCAGGGTGATTTAGTCTTGCTGTTGTACTTCCAGTTTTTTGGTATGCTGGGAATGGCATTGGGAGCCGGCGAAGGCGGACATCCAAATTCTGCAATTGGCATTAGCCGTGGTTTGTCGCAATTCACCACTATCGAGGTACCAATGACTTTGGCAGTGATTGCAATTGCCATTCAATACCAAACTTTATCGATTGCTGATATTGTTGAGGCACAGCAAGGCGGAATTATGAACTGGACAGTATTTACAAATCCATTTGCCACAGTGGCCGCAATGCTTTCTGTTTTGGGTGCATTTGGTCATTCGCCATTTAATTTGGTAAAAGCACCAAACGAAATCCCCATAGGCCCGCCAACCGAATATCATGGGACTTTCCTCGGAGTATTGCGCACCAATGCGGCAATCCTTCATGTTATCGAGGCAGTGTTGTTTATGAACCTCTTTTTTGGCGGGGCCACAAACTGGTTCGAATTAATCCTGAAATCATTCCTGATTTATTTCTGGTCGGTATTTGTGGGAATGGTTTTCCCTCGCTTCAGAATAGAACAATCGGTACGCTGGTTTTTAAAAATCCCAATGGTACTTGGAATCATAGCAATCTTATTGGCTTAATCCTTTAATACGGGAAAAATGACAGACGAAACAAACAATATCGTAGAAGAAAACATAGAGCCGGAAGACAAATTTCTTGCTCCTGAAAATAGAAAGCGGAAAGTTACAACACCTACTGGCGAGATTATCGAAGTTGACCCCATGCGGGATTATTTTTCCGATGCCCGACCTCAGGTTTACCGCCCCAACAGTGTTCCGGTAATTGAGAAATTTCTTAACTGGGCCAGGGCCGAATCGCTTTGGGTGCTGGGTTTTGGTACCGGATGTGGAAGTATAGAGTTGCCTCCTTTGGTTACACCACGCTTTGATGCCTATCGTTTTGGTGTGCAAATGAGGGCTACACCACGGCAATCGAATGTGTTTATTATTTCGGGCTATCTTTCTGTAAAAACCCTTAAGCGTGTGATTCGCAGCTACGAACAAATGCCTAATCCAAAATATGTAATTGCGCTGGGAAGTTGCACCATTAATGGCGGGATGTATTACGATAGTTACAACACAATAAACCGATTAGACCATTACATCCCTGTAGATACATACATTGCAGGTTGTATGCCACGACCCGAAGCTTTGTTGGCCGGGTTCATGAAACTTAAAGAATTGATAAAAGCAGGAAAAGCCGAAAAAGCAAACGAGTATGTCGAGAATTTTGATTGGTATAAGGCTAATCAGAAAAAAATTATTAAAGACTGGAATATGCCGGACTACAATTGGTAAGTGGATTGATGAATGATGATTGACGATTGATGAATGTTCCTTATTAAAGCCCTGAAAGGGCGAAAGCATTAGCATAGGGCAACGCCCTATGTTTAGAAAGAGAACACATAAAAGACCTGAAAGGGCGAAAGCAAATTGCGAAAAATATTAGAGATTGAAAAACGAAATATGAAAAACTTAATAGATAAATTACAAAAGTCCTTCACTCTCACAGATGAAAAATATCAACGTGAGAACCTGACTTTTGTAACTGTAAAAAAGGAAAGTGCTCTTGATATTGTTGCACATTGCCGCGATTACGAAGGCTTCTCGCACTTTGTGTTGCTCTCGTGTGTCGATTGGATTGAGGACGGAAAATTTCAACTTACCTATCTTTTGAACAATCCTGAAAAGAAAATTGATTTGGGAATCCGTACTTTCATTTCGCGCGACAATGCTACCATGACATCGGCGCATAAATTATGGCGACAAATATCCACTTATCAACGCGAACTTAGAGAGATGTACGGCATCGACTTTCCCGGAAGCCCACGGGTAAACGAACAATTTATCCTCGAAGGTTGGGACGATATTCCTCCTATGCGGCGCGAGTTCGATACAAAACAATTTTCGGAAGATACTTTCTTCCCTCGCGATGGCCGTGGCTCAAACGATCCGGCAACATATATGAAATCAAAGCTTTATCCTGATGAAAAATAAGATTTTTAACATAAGCCCCGACCGCAGCAAATATCCCGAAAAGGACGAGAACGGCAATTTGAAAGTTGACCTTTCTTCGCAAAAGTTTGTAAAGCTTTGGCAGGGACCTCAGCATCCGGGCGTTACCGGAAATATGTCGCTCGAACTTACCATAAGCGGCGACGAAATTGTGCAGGCAAAAACCCATGTTGGCTATCTGCACCGTGGTTTCGAAAAACTGATGGAGCGACGGAAATATATTCAGTGTTTCCCTACCTGTATTCGTATGTGCGTGGCCGAACCCGATTTCAACGAGTACAACCTGGCAGCAGGTGTCGAAGAATTATCAGGAATCGAAGCCCCCGAAATGGCTCAATGGCTAAGGACTTTGGTTTTAGAAATGGCACGTTTGCAATCGCTCCTGCGTGTAGTTCCCGGACAAGGTGGCACGTTTGCCTTAGGTTTGGGTGTGCAGTGGGGTGTTTACTTACGCGATTTAATTCTCGACCGTTTTGAGGAACTCACCGGAGGCCGTGTGTACCACATGTATATCTTGCCTGGTGGTGTGCGTGGTTTGCTTCCAGATGGATTCAAAAAAAGAATTGAAGAAAACCTTAAAAAGATTGATGAATTTGTTGTCAACATCGACAACTTGATGTTCAGCAATGCCGTTTTTAAAAAACGTGCAAAAGATGTTGGGATAATAAAGCCCGAATGGGTTGACCAATTTGGAATTGTTGGCCCGAATGCCCGCTCGGCTGGTTTCATGCGCGATGTACGGAAAGATTACCCATATCTCGTTTACGACCAACTTGATTTTGACCCTAAGACGACGGATTATTCCGATATTTTCAACAGAAGTCGTATCCGTTGGCACGACCTGATTATGACCGTTGACCTGATTCGTCAGATTTTGGCAAAGATGCCTGAGAAGGGCGACATTAAAGCTCCAACACCAAATGTTCTTCATTGGAAAATACCAAAGAACGAAACATACATTAGGTCGGAGTCATCGCGAGGCGAGTATGGTTTTTATATGGTCTCGGACGGTAGCGACAAGCCACGCAGGATTAATCTGAGAGGGCCAAGTTATGTTCATGCAATGTCCTTATTAGAACGCATGTTGATAAATGCAAATATTGCAGACACAGCAGCTATATAGCATGCCAAAGATGCGGCTACTATGATTTCATCGAGAAGAAGAGCGAGCTCAATAATGAAGTGAGGTATCTCAGATATCCGTACGTGGACAACACGATTGCCAGCCTTGTCC
>JAYENH010000424.1:0-2961 GCA_034721995.1 Bacteroidota bacterium | reverse complement strand
GTATTTCATGTTTATCAGCAAAGTGGGGATTATCTTGTAAAACTTACGGCATTTAACGATTCTACATCCTGTAGTTTTTCTGATAGCATTTGGATTACTGCCCGGCAACCAATAGCTTCTTTCTCTTTTTCTGATAATGTTTGCATCAATTCTGAAGTCGTTTTCGATGCTTCTGCTTCGGTCGATGTTTATTCGCATTGCACCAACGGATACCAATGGAATTTTGGTGATAGCAGCCCTTTGATAAATACTTCGGCTGATTCGGTTACCCACATATTTTCCGAAGGTGGAAAATACCGTGTGGAACTTACAGTTTACGATGAGAATGGCTGCAAGCATACGGTTTCCGACAGCATAAAGGTTTTCGAAATACATGCCGGTTATTCTATTAGCCCAACACAAGTTTGCGTTCCGGGCAATGTAAGTTTTTACGATTTCAGCTATGGCGACACAACAATTGTAAGTTGGAATTTCAATTTTGGCGATGGCAACAGCAGCCAGTTTTTTCCGCCCTCGCATTGGTACACAATATCTGCCAACATCGAATTGGAAACCTCTCTTCAGGTTACCGATGCTTTGGGCTGTACCGATGAGGTTTCTTATCCGGTAACTCTTTTTTATCCACAGGCTTCAATAGTTGCAAGCGACTCCGCTTTTTGCACCAACACATGGATAAATTTTCATGTCGAGCCGGGCTTTCCCAATGTCCACTGGTATTTTGGCGATACTACCACTTCAACCCAAATCAGCCCATATCACTCATATTCCGACCCCGGTTTTTACGATGTTTCGGTAAGTGTAACAGATGCTGCCGGATGTACCGATTCAATCACTATGACAAATTTTGTTGAAGTTTTCCCACGGCCCGAAGCACTCTTTATTTCAGAACCTCCCTTCGATACTTTATGTGTGCCTGTGCAGGTATTTTTCTCCGATGTTTCAACGGTCGATACTCTGGTATGGCGCAATTGGAATATATCGGGAGGCTCGGGAATTGCAGATGATTCCATTATTGCCTGGGTGTTTAATTATCCCGGAAACTATCATGTAACGCTTCAGGTTGCCAACAGCTATGGTTGTTACGATTCTTATACCGATTCATTTCTGATAATCGGGCCTGTTATGAATTTCAGCATAAATACCGACACATTATGCTATGGTGGGGAAATTGAATTTAACATTATCGACACTTTTAATGTAGATGGCTGGATTCTGGATTTTGGCGATGGATATGTCGATAGCTCACAAAATATGGTGATTAGCCACTCTTACGATCCCGGTTTTATTCCTGCCACCGGGCAGGTTACGGCCACTTTATTTTATTGGTCGGATGCCTGCGAGCACACCGACAGTTTAATAATTCCGTTTTACAGCGAAGTTATAGCTGATTATACTATTGACAACTGGAGCGATTCTGTTATTTGTTTTGGCGATGAAATCAGTTTAATTAATAATTCGCAAAATTCAATAAGCTGGCAGTGGACTTTAGGAAACAACTATTCGCAACCAGGTTTCAATGTAAATAATTATCAATATCCTTTTATTGGGGATTTCATTATCAGTTTGGTTGCTACGTCGATTGACGGCTGCAAGGATTCCATAGCAAAGCCTGTAGTAGTTACAGGTGTTTATGCCGAATTGGGGGTTTCTGCTGATTTAATTTGCCACGAAGGCCTTGCCTTTTTTACCGATAACAGTTCGGCCGATGCAGGAATTGCAATCTGGCATATAGATTATGACGATGGCACTTCGTCAAATACTTATGAAGCAAGCCACTATTTTTCGAATCCGCCATCAGGCTCATCAGGTTATTATGTTGAGCTTACCGTAACCGGAAACCTGGGCTGCATTGATACCGATACCGGGTTTATTCCCTTTTCCAATCCTGTGGCCGATTTCACAGCTTCGACAACAGATCCTTGCCTAAACGATATAGTAAATTTTTTGGCCAACAGTAGTTTTATCAATTATTACTGGGAATTTGGTACCGGCACATCATCATCCGATATTTCGCCTGATTATGAATATTCCCAAACGGGAGTTTATACAGTTAGCTTGATAGCCGAAAATTCCCTGGGCTGCAAGGACACAGTTGTTTATATTGATTATATCACTGTTCATGAATTTCCTGTGGCAGGTTTTTCATATCTGCCGGTTGCCAATCCACATTGCGCCCCTGCCGAAATTACTTTTACTGATAATTCTTCCTGCCCCGATCCTTACAATATTTCATGGGATTACCCATCGGGACAAAGCACGGACAATCCTCTTGAAGTTAGCTGGGAAAATCCGGGGCAATACGTAATGGTACTTACCGTAACAAGTAACTTCGGATGTGAGACAAGCACAAGCACGACATTAATAGTTGAAGCTCCTGTGGCCGATTTAATAATTGACCCGACCGAATTTTGCTTAGGCGATGTAGTAAGTTTTACAATTGAAAATCCGCTTGACCTTGTTTCCTGGACATTAGAATTTGGCGATGGCGATATCCATACAAACAATTCATCATACAATGTAACACACACTTACAGCACACCGGCTCCAAACGGCCAGTTTGAAATAGTCCTGAATATGTTTTCGCCAAATTGTGAAGCTTCGGTTAGCCAAAACATAAATCTTATTTTGCCCGTAGCCTCCTTCGAGGTTCCCTTAAAAGCATGTGTTGGCGATGAGCTTGAGTTCAATAATCTTTCGGAAATTGCAAATGAATATTATTGGGTTTTTGGCGATAGCAGTTCTTCGACCGATGAAAACCCCGTGCATACTTATGCGCAAGCCGGCACATACAATGTTATTCTATCTGCAACATACAACCCGCTTGGTTGTAGCGATGCTGCGAGTAAAATAATTACTATTTACGATCCAAGTCTAAACCTAATCCTGCCTTCCGACTCATTTTGTTTGGATCAACCTGTTAATTTCATAGTAAGTTCGCTGTTCGATATTGCAGGATGGGAG
>JAYENH010000423.1:0-2964 GCA_034721995.1 Bacteroidota bacterium | reverse complement strand
CAAATATGTCGGACAAATATGAAACATTAACAACATTGGCAAGCTTATCACTAACATATTCCTCCATGCTCAAGTCTTCTTTTCCCGCAATAGGAAGGTTGCCAAACAGTGTTTCAAGTTTTTCGATAGGCTCTTCTAAGCGTTCGGCTATTTTACCGGTGTCGATACTTGAAAGCTCGTTGGCCTGATTAGCAACGAGGGGAATGAAAATGCGAAAAAATGTCAGCACAATTACCCATATCACTACTAAGGTAATGGCCGCACTTAAAGCCCGTGGAATACGAAATTTCTTTATTTTGATTTTATCGAGCAAATCGGCCAGTGGTTGGCCAATTAAGGAAATCACAGCAGCAATTAACAAATACGCAACTATGCTTTTGAAATACCAAATAGCAGCCGCAAACAGGATTAATCCCAGGCCAATGAGAATTATACGCAGGTTTTTATTCATTTTTCTGATGATAAATGTTTTGCAAAATACGCAGGAAGAATAGGAAATGCAATTATATTTTGCAGATCACCATTTAACAATCAGAGATTCATTAAATGACATTTCTGGAAATTTCATGTTTGAATTAACAAAAACAGAGAAACATGAACTGGTCGCAAATTGCGATCGGTTATCTTCACTTAAACATTCTTCAGTCAATACATTGGCATTTACGGAACAAGGTGTTTCTATGTTGTCCTCTGTTATTCGTTCAGAAAATATAATTAAGTTAAATATTGAAATAATGCGGACATTTGCAAGATATCGCGCTTTGCTGAACGAGAACAAAGAATTGAACCAAGAGAACCTATTGGATATAAATTAAATAAAAATAATTAGATGTTTCTTTAAATCAATAAAAGACCAAGCATGAAGAAAAACAACCATGAAACCCTGCTTTTTAAAGCATTAAGCTTTTTTATTCTGACACTATTTATTAGCTCAACCGGGTTGACCCAAAAAACTTACAGCACACAAAATCAGGAGTGTTTTATGTTTTTGGTAGGTAAAAAAGCAAGCCGCAATGGCACTGTTTTACTGGCACACAACAATGATTTAACGGGCAATGAAGCCTCCCATGTCGTGAAATATCCTGCGGCAGTGCATAAACTTACCGATTCTGTGCGTTTCCCTTCCGGGCTATCAATTCCTGAAATTAAACAAACCTACGAGTGGATGGCATTGAAAATTGCCATAGGATTTGAAGAGGGCGATGCCGTTGCCATTAATCAACATGGAGTTGCAATTGCAGGCGGGGTAGCACTTAAACCCGATCGAAACAGTCTGGCAATCGAAAAAGACCCTCTAATAAAAACCGGCCTCACAGGTGGAGTGCGATATATTGCCCTACAGCGTTCGAAAACTGCCCGCGAGTGCGTGAAAATACTTGGTAGCCTATATTCAAAATATGGAGTTACTTACCCAAGTGGGATTGGTATTGCTGACACTTCCGAAATCTGGTATATCGAATCGGGCGGCGGTTATTCATGGGCAGCAGTGCGTGTGCCGGATTCCTGCTATTGGGTACAGGCCAATGGTTACCGCATTGGAAAAGTTGCCCCATTAGATACTTTAAATTACTATTGCTCGCCGGAACTTTTAAAATTTTGCCAAAACAACCAACTTTGGAATCCCAATGCAGGAGACTTCAACTTTACGAAAGTATTTGGAGGAGGCCGCATTGAGCGAAACGAAAAACCTTTTTACGATTCGCGCAGGATTTGGCAGGCAGTAAAGATTTTCAGCCCTTCATTGAATTATTTGTTCGATGAAAAAGAATTCCAGCAGTTTTTTGTTCCTGATGAAAAAATTTCGTTGGAAAACTGTTTTTCACTTTTAAGAAATGGGTATGAAGAAACTGAGTTTGAAAATAATGTCGATGATCTGGGTTTAACAGGTGAGCGGCCCATTGCATCGTGGAATGCTGTCCATTCTGACGTAGTTCAGCTTTATCCCGGAAAACCCGCCGATTATGCTGCCATTTTATGGACAGGACTTGGGCCATCGCATACTTGTTTTTATGTACCGATATTATATGGTGTAGATGTAATCCATCCAAATTATCATCAAACCGAAATTGAAAATGATGGTGTTTCGGCTTTTTGGGTATTTCACGATCTTGCCCAAAAAGCTAAAAATAATCCTGATTTTCTTTCATCAATAAAAAAAGAACAAAAGCTATTCGAGGCAAATGCAATTGAAAAAACAAATAAGCTGATGCTCAAAGCAGAAAAAATTCATCAACTGTCGCCACTACATATCCAACCTCTTATAAATAAAGAAGTGCTTGATTTGTGCGAAAAGGCATATAAGAAGGTGAAAGACGGAATTGAAAAGGCTCAAGGCGAAAGGCAAAAGTGAAAAAGTGAAAGGCAAAACCCAACACTGAAAAAAAACAAAATAGCTTAATTTTCCAATGCGAAAATATGTCAATAAATATTCGGGGACATTTTTTGTCCTTTATTGATAGTTCTTGTAATTTTGGACGGATTATGACCTAACAGATTATGATTAAAGAAATAATATTCGCCCATATTCATCCGATAATTACGAAGTAATCCGATAAAAATAGGCCAAATAACAAGTCAAAATGTGCAGCTTGTTTCTGAACAGTCCTTTAGTCAAGCATTATGGTCAATGCCAGGCCAAAACCTGTTGTTTGGTATTCGTTTTTACCTAAAAGATCGAATGGTGCGTTTAGAACTAAAATAAAATGTTCGGCTTTTTCAATCGCAACTCCGGTATTAAGCGTGAGCAATTGAGAGTTGTTAGTACTGGCATTATATGCTTGAGAACCATAATTAAGCCCAACAATAAAATTAACTCTCTCCATTAAATAATAGCCAATGTCGGAATTAATATTAAATCCGTGGGTGTGCCCTGTAGAAGTAGTTTTTTTATGTTTATGATATTGTGCATCAAAATCGATACTGAACTTGTCGGAAAAATCGTAGGTCAGAATTACTCCCCCAACA
>JAYENH010000422.1:0-2965 GCA_034721995.1 Bacteroidota bacterium | reverse complement strand
ATAATAAGTTTGATAGTTTTCCAACCTGATAATATTTATGCTATCGCCCCCCTGTGAGGCTTGCAGAGTATCGAAATAATTGCCGGGCTGGTTCTCCCAATTACCAAAAATTTGAGCACTGTCCTCAGCACAAATAATAACTGTGTCGAGCCAGTTGCCAAATCTGTTTTCCAGCCACATTACTTTTGAATATAAATGTTGGCCTATAAGAATATCATTATCCCCATCGTTATCCAAATCACTTGGAAAAATACTCCACATAAATCCCCCCAGTGAGTCAATTACTTGTATCGGGCCAAAACTTCCCGATCCCTGGTTTTCGAACCAATACACAACACCACTGGAAGTACCGGATCCACTGGTAGCAGTAACAATATCAGGATCGCCATCATTATCAATATCAGAAGTGCATATATTATAACTAGAAGAGGGAAGTTCCGAAACTAAGTTCGATGTTGTAAAATTTCCAAGCCCATCGTTAGGATACCATTGTACTACTTTTGTAGAACTTACCGTACCCGTATAAACAATATCTAAGAAGCCATCACTATTGACATCTTCCAGATATAGGGAGTTTGCCCCGGAAATTGTGCTTATTTGTTGAGCCGGAAGAAAATTTCCTGTACCATCGTTTAAACCTGCTGACAATGTTGACCCACTCCCGAAAACAATATCCGGGTAAGTGTCATTATTAATATCATCTAATTCAAAGGTATTAGTACCAACTAAACTATACAGAAATAGCATAGGCCCAAAATTCCCGTTCCCAAGGTTCTTTACCATATAAATACTTGACGGGGCCGTAAAAAAGACAATATCATTAAAGCCATCTTTATCCATATCCTTTATCCTGACAATTTTGGTTTTGGCGGCATTTGGTATTTTTATGGGTACATCAAAAGTTCCATTTCCAAGATTTTTATGCCAGGCTAAGGTATCTTCATCTACATAAGCACCTGATACGACATCTTTATAACCATCGTTGTCCAAATCGCCGGCATATACCGAACGTGGCTCGGTACGCGAAGTTGAAATTACTTTTTGTAAGGAAAATTCTTTGTTGCCTAAGTTTTTATACCAGGCAATCTTATTATCAGTTTCCGATGCAGAAAGGATGTCGGTAAGCCCGTCGTTGTCGAGGTCATCGGCATAAACACACCTAACATCAGCGGCAGCGTTTGCAATTGTTTGTACTGAATCGAAACCTCCATTCTTATTGTTAATAAAAACCTCGATAGAAGAAGTATACACAGCCCCTGCAACAATATCCATATATCCATCGCCGTCTAAATCTCCGGCATAAACGCCATGGGGACCATCAATAGTATTGCTTATTATTTGCCGGGGACCAAAATTACCGTTACCGAGGTTTTCCTGCCATAAAAGCAAATCCTGGTTCCACGATGTTAAAACTATGTCCAGGTCGTTGTCGTTATCAAAATCTGCAGGATAGAAATATCTGGGAATTTCAAGCGTATCGTTTATAATTATCTCGGTAGAAAAACTTCCGTTCCCTAAGTTTTTGTGCCAGGTAACCTTTTCGTAAGTTCCTGTGACCTGGCTATGGCTTGTTACAACATCCGGCAAACTGTCGTTGTCGATATCTGCTGCCATTACCCAAAATGCCCCTTCTGCATTGTTTGTGATTATTTGTTCCAGTCCGAAAGTACCCCCACCCAGGTTTTTATGCCAGGCAACTTTATCGTCATTATAAGAAGTATAAAGTATGTCTGTTTTTCCGTCTAAATCTAAATCGCCGGCATGTATCCTGGTTACATAAGATGTAGTGGTAGAAATAATTTGTTGTGGTCCGAAATTCCCATTCCCGAGATTTTTGCACCATATCAAAGTACTATCAGCATTGCATACAGCAAAAACATCGGTCAAGCTGTCATTATCTATATCGAATGCAATTACGGGTCTTACTTTATCAACATTATTGCTAATAATCTGAGGAGGCCCGAAACTTCCGTTACCGAGATTTTTATACCAGCGTACATTGTTGTTTCCTCCAATTACCACATCCATATTTCCGTCATCATCAATATCTGAGGCATATCCGCCAATCATAATCAAATCACAATTATCAATCACAATCAGGCTATCGAAATAACCGGTCCCATCATTTCTGAACCAGGCAAGTAAACCATCATAGTAATAATATGCCAATAAATCCAAATCATTATCATTATCGAAATCTGCGAGGCTTATATCACCAGGTTTCGATCCATGTGTAACAGTATGAGGGCTAAATGATTGTTGGGAGATAGCAAAACTGCTAGTGAGAAGAAAGCAGCATAGGAGTGTAAAATTACGTTTCATATCTTTCTAATTTAGATTATTATCCGGTAATGCAAAATAGAAAAAAAATTTGCACTACCGGTAATTAATTTAATTTTGGTTAATTATAAACTTTCGTCAATTATAAAATAATGTTCCTCATAGTCACCAAAATATTGATAATCATCATATATGAATACATGGTTATTTCCCTCTGGCCCAATTGGTGCAACAGCAGCATTAGCAGGACATCCCTGTCCACAGTCAACGTCTATATAAGCTATAGGTATATCATTAAGGCATTCGCACCACATATGACACGGGCATATGTCTGTATCATCGTAATCGTATTCTTTGATAACAGTAGTATTACCCGGCACTACAAAGCTAAGTGGTGGGTTAGTAGGAGATGGTGTGGCATCTGATTGACACATTTTAACAGTACATACATATTCATGTGGAGTAAAATTTTCTACTTCAACAGCAATTGTTGATTGTGCATAAACACAGCACATGCTAAAAAGCAGTGCTATTAATAGTGATATTTTTCTTAGTATCACCTTACTTCCGCAACAATTTGTTTAAAAATGTGTGTAACTATTTGATAAATAAGACCTGCAATTGCTTGCAGGTCTTGAAAATTTTCACCTATTTAGGTGTGTGAATAAAATTTTCAATTCAAATG
>JAYENH010000421.1:0-2965 GCA_034721995.1 Bacteroidota bacterium | reverse complement strand
ATGATTACACCCCTTTGGGGCTGTTTTTATCTTCACTATTTGCTCACAGGGCTATACCCTGTGCAAATGATTACACCCCTTTGGGGCTGTTTTTATCTTCACTATTTGCACACAGGGCTATACCCTGTGCTAATGATTACACCCCTTTGGGGCTGTGCAAAATCAATATTATATCTTTGTTATTTTCCATGTAACAATTTTTTCTCCTGTTGTTATCCTCAAATAATAAACTCCTGCTTTTAATTTTGCCACTGGTCGGTGCGCGGCACCAGTAGCTATCGGCTTATTGTCGCCCCACCCGGTTATCGTTGCCGATAAGCGAGGGTTTCGCTCAAAGCGAAGCTCTCGCTGTGAAGTTAACCTACCGTTTTACAACTTTATATATCGTTGTTCTGTCGGCCCTCGTATTTTCAAAAACGAATTGCAAAACAACTTTTTCAATAAAAAGTAAATTATGCTTGTGTTGAAAGAATGGTTTCTTTTCGGTTTCTGTAAGTCGCATACATATACTTTTTCAAAAGTTTTTAAATGGATAAGGAGTTTAGTATGTATGTATGGGGATTAAGGGACCGGAGTAATTCATAATATTTTTTTGTTTAATTGAAACATGCTTAATCGAAATATTTATTCAACAAATATAATTATTTATTTTAGAAATAAAACAGGTTGTGTGGTTTATACTGTATCATATATCACTGTTACTTTATTATTTGGTATTGCTTTAATTTTTATGTTTTCGAATAATTCTTCATACTTCAATTAATTTTGTTATTGTTCTTTTAATCCGAAAAAATTGTATTTTTGGGCAAAAGAAAATTTTAGTATGCAGAGGATTTTAGTTGCTATTGATTTTTCGGGAGATTCGTTTAATGCGCTTGAACATGCAATTTTAATGGCAAATGTATTAGGTACTCATTTGCGTATGGTGCATGTAAACCATAACGATGAATTTGTGCTGCCATACGATCAGGATTTTAACGAATCGCAAAAGCCACGCTCAATCAAGGAATATCTATCGTTTCTTTTAAAAAATCATTTACCTAAATATAAGGTTGAAAATGGTATTTTTGATTATAAAATCAGAAAAGGAAAAGTTTATGTTGAAATATCGAACCAGGCACATTACGACGATTCTTTACTTATTATTTGCGGAACCCATGGTGTATCAGGTTTCGAGGAATATCTATTGGGCAGCAATGCTTTTAGGATAGTTAGCCAGGCTCTGTGCCCGGTACTTACTATAAGGCATGGGTTTATGCCAGAACCAATAAAAACAATTGTTCTTCCTATAGATGTTACGAATCAATCCAGAAGAAAAGTCCCCTTTGCTATTGACCTGGCCACAGCATTTAATGCCAATATTCATGTGCTTGGTGTACATGAAACGTCAGGAAATGAGGTAGTCTCAAAAATTACCCAATATGTAGATCAGGTTTACGAACTTATCACTAATAAAGGGATAAAGGTAGAAAAGAAAATTAATACCGGAACAAATATCACAAAAATTACAATTGAATATGCAAAATTGGTAAATGCAGGAATGATAATAATTATGACTGAGCAAACCGAAAGTTCAGAAAATATATGGCTTGGGCCTTACGCAAGGCAAATGGTAAACCATTCACATATTCCTATTCTATGCATTCACCCAAAAGATCAGGAGAAATATGAATTTATTCAAAAATAAAACAATAGTTTACAATAAAACTAAAAACCAAAGTTCGAAATTGAAAGAGGAACGACCTAAGTGGGGATATAGAAACATGAAAACAGAAAATAATGTTTTGATTGTGGAAGCTATCAGGAAAACTAACTTTAGGATACCTGCTATATTCTTAACCTTTTTTGCCTTATTTTTTCTGATTTCTAATCAATCGTTTGCACAATCCGATACAAGTAACATTTTTAATTCTCTTGAAAATAAAATTGATGGCGAAGGCGTAATAATAATTAATCAGGATAAGCGAATTGTTGCACTTGTTAAAAAACAACTTTCACAAAACAAAAGTAAAATGTCCATTCCCGGCTACCGTATCCAGATTTATTCCGGTTCGGGAAAACGTTCAGAAGCCAAACGGATAAGAGCTAAATTCATGAAACAATTTCCGAATTTATCAGCCGAATTGAAATACGAAGAACCCTCGTTTAAAGTCCGAGTAGGCCGTTTTAGGACGAAACAGGAAGGATATAAGATATATAAAAAAATATGCACCTATTTCCCAAATGCCTATTTTGTAATCGAAAACGAAATGGAATGGCCAATGATTGATGATTGATGATTGATGATTGATGATTGATGATTGATTAATTGAAATTGGAAATTAGAATTGGAAACCCTGAACTTTGAAACCTGAAACCCTGAACCTCTCAACCTCTGAACTCTTATGAACATTATTCAACTCGAAGAAAAAGCCCGGCAAATCCGCATTGACATCATCCGATCGCTTGCAGAAGCCGGTTCGGGACATTTAGGTGGATCGCTGGGGTTAACTGATATTTTTACTGCCCTCTATTTTCATTTGCTCAATCACGATCCCCAAAATCCCGCCTGGCCCAAACGCGACCGCCTGATCCTTTCAATCGGTCATGTAGCCCCGGCATATTATGCCAGTTTAGCACATGCTGGTTATTTTCCTGTCGATGAATTATTAACACTTCGTAAGTTAGGCTCCCGTTTGCAGGGCCATCCGGGGCGCGATCATAAACTTCCCGGAATTGAGCTTTCGGCAGGCTCACTCGGACAAGGATTATCAGTAGCTGTTGGAATTGCCCTTTCAGGAAAAATTGATAAGAAAAATTGGACAGTTTGTTCTATCCATGGCGATGGCGAACTTCAGGAAGGTTCGATATGGGAGGCGGCAATGAGTGCAGCACATTATAAACTCGATAACCTTATTTCTATAGTCGATCGCAACAATGTACAAATAGACGGGCATACTTCCAAGGTAATGGAAATCGAGCCGCT
>JAYENH010000420.1:0-2966 GCA_034721995.1 Bacteroidota bacterium | reverse complement strand
TCAAAATAATGAGATGATAATATTCGTAATCAGTAGCTTAATGATTTCTGTCAAATAATTGAATAACCAATCTGAGAATCTGTGGCTTTATAAAATTAATTTTTCTTTTTTTCATGCGTTTGCCCTGATATGTATTCATAAAAAAACAAGAATATTTCGCTCTAATTGAATAATTGGAATATTGCATTTTGGGGTTTCTTCAGCAAAAAAAAGTCAGTCCAAATGTATTGAACTGACTTTTTTTATCCACTCATCGCCTATTTTCGACAAAGGACTACTTACTAAGAACTGCCTACTGAAGACTGCCTACTTTGAACTGAAGACTGCCGGGCGACAACTTTCTTATAAGTTATCTTTATGCCGAACTCCTCCCCTATTTGTTCAACAACAATTCGGTTTTTGCTTTGTTCTAAAGCTTTGTAGTTATTGCTACTCAGGCTTTTGTGCCAGCGATCGGTAAATGGCCCATAAGGACTGAGGATAATTGTAAGATACGAATCTGCACCATCTCTTCCATTGTAGCCGGGGCCTCCTGGCGAGCCATAGTTTCTCCATATTTCGTATTCAATTTCCCAGGCGTACCAAGCCATACCATAACCATTCCAGTACTCACCTTCGTAATATAACTCGTACCAGCCCGGCCTTGTAATATAAAATTGACCATAGTTGAAATATGCGGGAATATCGCTGGTTCCGGCATCAAGATAAAGAGGCTCCTGATATTCCCACTCAAGCGAAAGATATGCTTCGCCGGGCCGGCCATCATAGCCAATTGCCGGTTGGTCTTTTTCGATATAGCAGGAACTAAATGCAAGTGGCAATGCCAACAGTAACAGGTAAACTTTGCGGAATTTTAAAAAAGAAAATGGGCTAATAGATTCGATTTTTCTTGTTAAGTTTTTCATGTCTTTAAATTTTTTGGGTTATTCTGGAGCGGACAAACCAATTTACATGCCAAAAAATTCAGTCCTCAGGGTTCAGTCTCCAGTCGGCAGTCAGCAGTCCGCAAATAACCAATGATATAATAATGGAATGGCGGAATGATGAAGTGATGGAGTGATGGATTGTTGGAATGAATGATACAATTTAACAAATTAACAATTTAGCAATTTAAGAATTTAGCAATAATTCAGGATTCAAATAAAGACATTATAACCAGGACCCAGCACCCGACAATCAGCAACCAACACATTTTACCTTGCAATAATAATTTTCCTAAAAGATTTAATTTCCTGAGATTCAATTCCAACCAAATATACTCCATCAGGAATATTGCTTAAATTAATTTTGATTATATCTTTTTCTGATTCGTGAGCCGGAATTTTCCTGATTAGTTTTCCTGATATTGAATAAATTGAGAGTTCTGTTTTTGGAGCAAGCGGGCTGTTGATTTTTAAAAATAATTTATTTCCGGCCGGTTGTGGGAAAAGACTAACTATTTCGGTATTGGCTGAGTGAATAAAACCTGATGTTCCTGTATAAGGAAAAAACACTGCCTTGCTGAGAAAAGCATTCAGAAAAAATGAAAAAACAGAATCACCGTAAGAAAGATTTTCTGCATAAATTGAATTTTGAAGAAAATCGTAAATAAACAAATGATTACTAACAGGGTCGTAATTGAAGACTGCTTTCATGTTTCCGCTCCAGGGGAGAACATGCAGCGAATCGTTTGCTATATCGTAGTACGATGGATGGTTCATAATAAATAATGTGTCGCCAACGGGCACAGGGGCAATCAAATTCCCGCCCCCTTCTAAATGGTACAAAACTTCGGAGGTAAAAGATACAGGGTCAATTTTTATCATCGACGAACGTATGGCCCCGGTTGCATATTCAACATCAACAAAAATACTCGCCGGCAATTCGATTAAAAAACGGTTAAACCCGCCAAAGGGAAATGGGTGCTCAGTCTGGATACGCAATAAAGTATCCTGTGCCTGTAAGTCGATTACCTGAACAAAAGTATCAAGGGCAAGAAAGGCATAGTTATTTTTTACAAGTAAATCGACTCCCGTAAAATTAATTTTACTCGTATCTAAGGAAAAAACCTCGGTTAAAGTGCTAAGTGAATAAACCGTAAAATATGGTTGAGTATATCTGCAAACCACAATATTTTCGCCCCACATATCCAATTGAGAAACATTTGCCCCGACAATACTGTCGAGTTTTTGCCCATCGAATGCCGAATAAATAAATAAATCCTCTTTTCCGGCAAGCACGAAATTATCATGGATTATCATATCGCCAAAGCCAATGGAATCGACAAAAACATAATTAGCAGTAGCAGTTTCGAAATAGCCAAAATTAAGGGGTGTGCTACTGGAATGTACCCACACATTGCCTTGTGGAATTGTTTGGGCAAACGATAAATTCAGAATAAAAACAAAACAGGATAAAAACAGAACAACTTTTTTCATGTTGCGAATATTTTATAATTTAACAAATGCTGCAATTTACGATTATTTTTTTCAGTTTTAAATACTGCCTTAAAAACCAACAAGTATTATTTCGTGTTGTATGATAATTATCAATGTTTCTATTAAAGCTCTTCTGTAATTTTGCATTGATAAATCTGAAGAACAGTTGTGGCTGTTCTAAGGAAAAATAATTTTATGATGTAATAATAATCTAATCCTGAGGTAAAATTCTAATGGAAAAGAGAATAGGATCAGCAATAATACTGCTCGAAAATACCAGTTCGGTAAACAGCCTTAACGAGGCAATTTTTCAACATTCATCAATAATTATTGGTCGTCAGGGTATTCCTATGCGCGGCCAGGGTATTAATATCATATCGCTGGTGCTTTATGGTACTACTGATGAAATTGGTTCACTAACAGGGAAAATTGGAAGGCTGCCAGATATACAGGTGAAATCTGTTTTACTTAAAGGAAACTATATGATTGACGATTGACGATTGACGATTGACGATTGGAAACTTAAAATTTTGATAACAACAATTTATA
>JAYENH010000419.1:0-2968 GCA_034721995.1 Bacteroidota bacterium | reverse complement strand
TCCATTACCTCATTTTTCCCTGAAAACATTTTCTTAAAAAACTTATCATGCGGTTGTGTTACTTTTTTTTCCACTTTTTGTTTTGTTTTAAAATACAAATGTACAAAAATATGGGGTTCAGATCAATCTTTGATAATCTCTGATGTTCAGTCCTGCATAATTTTGGCTTTTTTAAGTCATAAGGCGTTATCTCAGGCGAATATAAAAATCCTAAGACTTCGATGGGCTTGTTGCCACATACAATTGCTTCGGCCTTAAAATCGCTTCAGGCTTTTCACCTTTCGCGCTTTCCAAATAGTTTGCAATTAATAATAGCTGGTAAGCTGAGTGCACGTAACACCCGATTCTTTTCCGTTTGACTTCCCCTGAATAGATGATGAAATTGACGGTGCTATACAACACGCACCACTTCCCGGCCTACATTCCATATTCGAAAGCATTAGTTCTCTTTTTTCGATTCAATTTCCAACTCATCAAAATCAATATCTTCCTCCTCGTCGAAAACATGCAACAGTGGTTCTTTAAAAGTTTTTGTTGTTATACGTTTTTCAAGTGAAAGCAGCAGCGATGGCAGAAGTACAGTGTTCGACAACATGGCGATCAATAAAGTTATAGAAACTAAAATACCCAGGGCAATTGTCCCTCCAAAGGTTGAAGTGATAAAAATGGAAAAGCCAAAGAACAAAACAATAGAAGTATAAATCATGCTTACCCCTGTTTCCTGCAGAGCAATAATTACCGACTTGCCAATGTTCCAGTTTGTGATTAAAAGTTCTTGCCTGTACTTTGCTAAAAAATGGATAGTATCGTCAACCGAAATTCCAAATGCAATACTAAACACGAGTACTGTTGATGGTTTTATAGGGATATTAAAAAAGCCCATTATTGCTGCTGTAACAATAAGTGGGATAAGGTTAGGCACAAGCGAAACTAAAACCATGCGCCACGACGAAAACATAACTGCCATAAATATCGAAATAATCAAAATGGCTAAAAGCAAACTTGAAAAAAGATTTTTTATCAAATATCCTGTTCCTTTAAAAAAAGTAATACATGTACCGGTTATGGTAACAGTATATTTTTCGGCAGGAAAAATCGAATATATATCGCGAGTCAGATCATGATAAAGTTTGTTCATTCTTAAAGTGCCAATATCGGCAACTTTCATGCTTATACGGGCATATTGCCCGGTACTGTCGATAAAGTTTTCGAGCAAGTTAATTTTCGATTCCTTTTTCGAAAAATAGGCAAGAATAAAATTTCGCTCTTGACTGCCGGGCAAATCATAATATTTTTCTTTTCCGTTATAGTATGCCTGGCGCGAAAATTTGAATGCCTCAACAATCGACATGCTTCGCGAAATGTCAGGATAGGCAGCAATCTTTTTTTGGAGCTTGTCAATCCTCTGTAAAGTTGAAGACTTCATTACTCCTTTTTTCTTTTTAGTATCTACCATGATTTCGAGAGGCATTACTCCTTTAAAATTTTTCTCGAAAAACTTCAGGTCTTTATATACGATATGCGATTTTGAAATATCATCGACCATATAACCTGTAGATTTCATAAGGCTGATACCGAAAAACCCAAGAAGCACCAAAAGTATGCTTACAACAAAAACCTGACGACGGTAATAAACTATCCAGTGAATTAAGATTTCGACAATACGTTTTATTGTTTTGTTTTTTAAATGATTGGCATGTTTTTCCTTTGGGGGCTTCAGAAAACTAAAAATTATAGGGATTAATAAAATAGAGATAATAAAAACACCCATTATGTTGAGCGAGGCAATTACCCCAAATTCAATAAGGATTTGGCTATTGGTAATAATAAATGTGGCAAAGCCCAGTGCTGTAGTAAGGTTAGTTAAAAATACTGCATTTCCGATTCGCCGTATTACCCTTTGCAATGCCATTATTTTATTGCCGTGGTGGGCATATTCGCTCTGGAATTTATTAAGCAGATAGACACAATTTGGAATTCCGATTACAATTATTAACGGGGGTATCATTCCTGAAATAACCGTGATTTGATACCCTAACAAAACAATACTGCCCAAGGCCCATACAACTGCTATACTTACAACCATCATCGAAAAAAACACTATTCTGAACGAGCGGAAAAACAAGTACATGATTGTGGCCGTTACAAGAAGCGCAAGCAAAATAAACATTTTAAGCTCGGAGCGCACCTTTTCGGCAATTATGGTACGTGTGTATGGCAAACCCGAATGATGGATTTGCACATTGTGTTTTTCGCAAAACCCCCTACTCAGCTCTTCAATAGTGTGTATCAACACTTCGCGGTTGCGGCTGTTCAACAATTTTTCGTTTATGGTAATGCCCATTAAATATGTATGTGTCGAATCGTTATACAAAAGTCCCTTGTAAAACGGAAGAGAGCGAATTACCACCGCAAGGCTATCGACATATTGCTGATCGGGAATTTCCTTATTGATTAAAGGAAGAAATTCGAATCTTTTTTTCTTTTTGTTTTTATATATATTAAACAAATGGCCAACCGATGCCAATCCTTCAACTCCATCAAGTTTTCTTATTGAATCGCCCAGGGCTTTCCAATCTTTGAATTTATCGAGCTGGAAAAAATCGGAATCGGAAACTGCAAGCACATAAGTATTTACTTCTTCGTGAAACACCTTTTTGAAATCCTGATAATGAGTAAAAGCAGAATCTTTCTCGGGCAGCAGGTTTACATAATTGTACGAGATATTTACCGAGCGGGCATGATAAGCCATAAACAAGGTTATCAAGCCAAGCAACACTAAAAACACATATCTGTTCCTAAGGATAATCCTCGCAATTACTATCCACATAATATTAAATAAATGGAATAATTCAATATAGAAAATGCCATACCAAAATTTTGCACAAAAGTATGCTTTCTTGTGATGAATAAAAAGTTGAAAAACACCTTGGGATAAAACATCAAAAAACATTATTTTCGTTCGCAA
>JAYENH010000418.1:0-2978 GCA_034721995.1 Bacteroidota bacterium | reverse complement strand
TAATGGTTTACCCTTAATTAGTTAAGGGGTAATCTGCTTGTTTGTTTAGGAGGTAATCTAATTGGGTTACCTCCGTTTTTTTTGATAGAAGGTATCGATCTTCATGAAGGAATTGTTTTAGTGGCAATGTTTAAATCTTATTTTCCGAGATTGGTGTTTTGTTTTGAAGGGAGATACTATTATGTGAATATGATCAAAAAAAGAAAAAAGTGCGGAAAACATCATGTATTTTTTTCATATTCTCAAGCCATAACATTTTTACTCAGAATCTTTTAATTCATGAAGCTCTTAGTTTTTCGACTTCTTATCCATTTCTGCTAATCTGTATCAATCGTTTTTCGTCAATAATTTCAACCCGTTTCCCTTTTAAACGGATAATTTCTTTATTGGCAAGACTTTGCATTTCTCTTATAACACTCTCGCGCGAAGCACATACAAGTGTGGAAAGGTCTTTCCTGTTTAAGGGAAGGGTAAACTTATTATTCTTATAAACGTCGTGGAGGAAAAATAAGAGGGTTTCCGCTAACCTGCCATTAACCTGCTTTTGCTTTTGATTTACAAACTTGTTGAAATATGCTAATTCATCGCGGCTGATTTTTTTAATAATCTCCAATGCAAAATTGCCATTTGTGCTAATGAAATTTTTAAATGTATTTATTTGAATAAAACAAGCACTAGTTGCTTCGATAGCTGTTACTGAATAGTTATTTATGGTATCGCCAAACAGATTTGTAAGGCCAAGGAAAGATGGTGCTGGTGAAATTTTAAATATCTGATCCTTGCCGGCGTGGCCTTCTTTATGGATTTTTACAATGCCGGATTTTATGAATATTACATGGGTGCAAAAAGAATTTTGTTTAAACAATATTTCGCCTGTACGAAACTCAACCTCAACCCTGTTGTTTTCTAATATATCTAATTCTTCGGGAGGCAGGTTCAAAACTGCCTGCGATTTGAATTTGCACAATTGGCATGCATGTTTATTTACTGTTTGTATGGAGCAACTCATTTTGCTTTCTATTGAAAATAATATCGAACTAAATTAAACCTTGACTATTCTATTTGAATATTGAACCCTGAGCTTTAAACCCTGTACCTTGTATTAAACATAAATGGACTAATCAAATAAATAGTTTTGATTAGTCCATTTCAAATTAAGATGTCCTACAATTGGCACTCATGAATCGTAAATCATAAATTATCAATCGTAAATAATAAATTATTTTACCAGGCCTTTACCTTTGGCCACCCATTCGTAAACTGCACCATCATAAACTTTTACATTCTGATAGTTCAGGATTGAAGTAAGTACCATATAAACAATGCCGGCACGAACGCTTGAAGTGCAATAAAGAATAATCTCTTTATCGGCTGTAATACCAGCTTTATTAAACATAGCAGTCAATTGCTCTTTCGATTTAATTTGACCATTAGCTGCTTTCACATCCTCGAAATGGAAGTTGATAGCTCCTTTAAGATGACCTTTAACTGTTTCGTCTTTTCCTTCGGTACCATTAAATTCCCCTTTCGGACGAACATCGACCAAAATTGCTTTGCCGGCTGTAACATCCGAGAAATTTGCCATAGCTTTTGCATTTACTGCCGGAGTAAAAGTAGCAGCTTTGGTTTTTGTAGCATTCTTTGTTAATGGTTTTCTGCCTTTTTTCCAGGCATCAATATTCCCATTAAGAATTTTGACATCTTTAATTCCAAGATACTTCATAGCCCAATAAATGCGTCCTGCATATTTGTACGATCCTGCATCGTAAAGAATAACCGATTTTGAGTTATCAATACCGGCTTTGCCAAAAATCTTTGCTAATTCGTCGGGCGATTTGATTATGCTTTTAATTGGTTCGTTGTTGCATAAGTCTTTATGATAAATATTCACAGAGTTTGGAATATGTACTTTTTTGTAATCTGCCGGTTTTACACAAGCAACTATTACTGTATTCTTGTCTTTCAATTTTTTAGAAGCATCCTTTACCGAAATAAGATCCTGTGCATTTGCAAAAGGAAAGATAAATGCTGCTAAAATTAATGTTATTAATATTTTCGATTTCATATCTTTTTTGATTTTAAAATTAGTTGATAAATAATTAAAATTTAGCCTGAATCTGAATCATGAACATGTCATTTTCAAATTCAATTTCTTCGGCCTGATACAAATAGTTAATCTGAAGTCTTGTCCAGTCGTTAAAAAAGTAATTAACTCCAAAAGTAATTGTATTTTGAAATCCGTGATCGGCCTGCTTGAAAGTGTATTCGTCATCGGTATCTACCGATGCTTCGGCACCATCTCTATCTTTATCTAAATCAGGATCGAAAGATTCAAATTTAACAACAGGCTGGAAATTCCAAGGAGTCATATACATAGCTTGCGCATAGAAACCGCTTTTCTTAACGCTTCCCTGATGAACTTCAATAGGTGCTCCACAGCCACCGCCGGTTGTATATGAACCTGCAAAATCGCCATAAATATATTCACTCTGAAATAAGAAATCGCTGTATTTGATTTGTAGTTCACCGCCAAATATTGTTTTTGTATCTTCTTCGTCGGCAGTTGCATCCGCAGGTGGGGCAGTACCATATTTAAAACTACCCCCGAAGCTTAAAAATTCAAAAGGATTAAAAACTATCCTGCCTATAATATTCTTATTTGAATTATCATCAACTATTCCTTTTCCTGTTCCATTCATAAAACCAATGGCATATTTTACAAAGGTAGTATCGCCACCTCCTACTATCATTACACCAAGATCCCTGTCGGGGCTTGCTAATTCAGACACTACTTTTGATCTATTGATTGTGTGTAATTTACTACATGATGTATTTAGCTCTAAACTAAATGGTGATTTGAATTGACCGACTGATGCTCTGGCCCATGTAAACCGCGAGTATGTAACAAAAGCGTCGAGAAGGTATGGGTACTCATTTTTTGTAGGGCTGGTTTCAAGAACAAAATAATATTTGAAATC
>JAYENH010000417.1:0-2988 GCA_034721995.1 Bacteroidota bacterium | reverse complement strand
AAAATTGTTGAACGAAAGCCCAAGAGTCCCAACAATCATACCTGCACCCCAGCCACCCGAAAGTTCAATTTGATCCGAAGGTTTTTCTTCAAGTGTATATTCTATGTCCACTGTTCCATCAACAGGATTTGGAATTGGGTTTACACCAATATTTTCGGGATTGAAATATCCGAGGGTAGCCAATTCGCGATGTGTACGCATGATATCCGACCGATTATAAAGCTGTCCGGGTTTAGTGCGTATTTCCCTACGTATAACATGTTCGTTGGTTTTTGAGTTTCCCTTTATCAAAATATTATTGATGGTTGCCTGCTTACCTTCATAAACCTGCATCTCAATATCAATACTGTCGTTTTCGACTAAAGCTTCAACAGGGTTTATATTCGAAAATAAATATCCATCGTCCTGGTATAGAGAAAACACACCTTGTTGGTTGACATAAATTTTTTCTTCCAGCACATTCTGGTCATAAATATCGCCTTTATTAATACCAAGTATTGCGCCCAATTGCTTCGATGTATATTTTGCATTCCCTGTCCATGTAATGTTACGAAAGAAAAATCGGTTTCCTTCTTCAATTTTCAAGAATAAGCTTATTGTATTGTCATTGTTATGTGCAAGCGAATCTTTTGTAATGGTGGCATTTCGGTATCCAAGCTCATTATATTTTTTTATAATGCTTTTCTTGTCTTCCTTATAATTACTTTCAATATATTTCGATCCTTTAAAAATATTGTACCATGCTTTACGCTTTGTCTCTTTCATTGCCCTACGCAACTTGTTGTCGGGTATAATTTCGTTTCCTACAAAATATATTTCGCTAATTTTTACTTTTTCATTTTTGTTGATATCGATATACAATATTATATTGTTCACCATGCTCGTGTCATCAACCTGTCTTATATCCACATTTACATTAAGAAAGCCATTGTCGATAAAAAAGTTTTCGATTGTGTGCCTTGTATTATTAATAATGTTGTCGGTTACCTGGCTTCCTTTTACCAGCCGTACTTGTTCGCGCAAATCGTCGGCTTCATGCTTTTTTACTCCTGTAAATTTGAATTTCGACAAGCGTGGCCTTTCCATCAGTTTAAAATCAAGAAAAATTTTATTCCCAACTATTTTCGAAGCATACAATTGTACATCAGAAAACAATCCCTGATCCCAGAGTTTTGTTATTGCTTTTGTAAGTTTATCACCGGGAACCATAATCTTATCACCAACCCTAAGTCCGGCTAAATGTACAAGTACTTCGTGGTCGAGATATTTTATGCCCGACATTGTAATTCCACCAATCTCATATTCTTGTGGTTTCTCGTAGTCGATGCCCGCCGAAGCGGCATTGATAGAGAATTGTCCGAATGAGATGTGAGAAATGAAACTTAGCAGGAGAACTAATATATATTTATTATGCATTATCTGATTGAATGTTTAATTGTTCACTTGTTTTGCCGAATCGTCTTTCTCTTTGTTGATAATCAACAATAGCTTTGTATAAATCTTCTTTTTGATAATCGGGCCAGTATTTGGGCGAAAAATAAAGTTCGCTGTATGCTATTTGCCAAAGCAGAAAATTACTTATCCGGTATTCGCCACTTGTTCTGATTAGCAATTCGGGATCGGGGAATTGTGCTGTGGTAAGGTGTTTGCTAAATAAATCATCGTTAATATCGCTTGTGCTGATTTCGTTATTGCAAAGTTTTTCGCTAATTTTCTTTACTGCATTTACAATTTCCCAGCGTGCGCCATAGCTTAAAGCAAGTATTAGAGTTAAACCGGTATTTCCGGCTGTAGTATTGATTGCTTCCATCAATTTTTTATATACGTTTTTTGGCAGGTTTTCCAGATCTCCAATTGCTAACAAACGAACATTATTCTTCATTAGTGTTTTGGTTTCGGAATTTATGGTTGTTAACAACAAAGCCATAAGCGAACTGATTTCGCTCTCCGATCTGTTCCAGTTTTCTTTCGAGAAAGTATATAATGTAAGATACCCTATGCCGGTTTCGGCCGATGCTTCAACAACACGACGTACCGAATCGGCCCCTTTTTTGTGACCGAATAATCTTGGTTTGCCTTTTTCTTTTGCCCATCGGCCATTGCCATCCATTATTATAGCGATATGGCTGGGCAGTTTGTCTTTGTCGATTTGTTCTTTGTAATTTTCCATTCCTATTCAAGCATGTCTATTTCGCCATAAGCAGGACATCTGTATCTTTTATAAGCAAATTTGTAAGCTATAAAAACACCCGCAAAGACATAAAAGTCGTTTCGATAAAAAAGTGATTTTTGTCTGTACTTTTCAGCGGTTTTGTCGTTCAGGAACTCCTCTAAAAGAGGATCGCTCTCATAAACTCCCAGGCCGTCCAGTTCATCGGAAAATGTGTTACGCCATCCCCATTCACAACCGGCACTCATTCGTTCGCTGATATTAACTTTAAACCCTATGCCAAATGGGATAGTCATAGTTCCTGCAACTTTGTCGTTTAACGAAACCATGTACGACAACCCGGCGGTAACATAAGGGGCAAAATTATATTTCGAACTTGTTGTAATATATGGCAGGAAATTAAATTCGGCCATAGCTGCAATGTCAACTATTTCGAGATAAAAAGAATGATTGCGATGTTGATGAAAATCGTATTTCGATAATATATCATGACCACGTAACTTTGCATAATATACACTGCCCCTGAGCGACCAGCGCAAATTGTAAACATGACGGTAAAAAGCACCGAAAGCAGGTTGCGTTTCGCGAAATTGTATGGTAGGGTTAATTTCGCCTAAATAATACGAACCACCAACAAAAGCACCAATGTCGCCCTTTTTTTGCCCGTAAACAAGCTGCGTGATAACAAGCACAAAGAGTATTATTATGGTTTTTTTTATTCCCAAATCAAAAAAATCTTTTTAAAGCATTAAAATATAAATAATTAAACATGCCCAAAATAAGCCTGCAAAAATAGCAAATTATCATTCAGTAAACAA
>JAYENH010000416.1:0-2999 GCA_034721995.1 Bacteroidota bacterium | reverse complement strand
GTTATTTTGATGTTACTGCTTTGGGTGGTAAAGACATTACAGTAAATAGTTTTGATATACATTGTTCAGCAACCACTACGGTAAATGCAGAAGTGTGGTACACTATAGGTACGTATGTGGGTAATACTAACACCCCGGCAGTGTGGACAAAATTAGGAATAACACAAACTGTTGCCGGTCAGGGCATCTATAATCAAACATCTTTTAATCCGGGCGCAACACTAACAATTCCTTCAGGCTCCACTTATGGATTTTATATTAATTGCTATTCAGGAAATACCGGTTATTTAGTATTTTCCGGTGGTAGTTCCTCTGTTTCAAATTCAGATGTTTCTATTTATAGTAATAATGTAGCCTGGAACGTTTCCGTTGGTACCGGTAGTTATAGCAATTATTGTTTCAACGGGACAGTATATTATTCTTATATAACACAGGGCAATTTACCTTTCTGGGATCTGGAAATTACCAAATCAAATGCGACTGTTACAACAAATGGAGATTTGATTATTGGTAATGACCTTATTGTAAAACCCGGTGCATCTTTAACCAATTTGGCAAATACCATTACTGCTGCTGGCAATGTTTTATTAGAAGCTGATAACACGGGTACTGCATCCTTTATTCAATCGACTCCGGGCTTTTCTGCCAAGGCCGAACAATACCTGACACAAACAAATTTCCATTACATATCGGCACCCGTAAGCAATCAAAATATAAGCACAGAGTTTGTCAACACAAGTTCAAACCCATTGCCCTCTATTGTCGATTTTTACAAGTTCGACGAGCCTAATAATTTATGGCGAAATATCAAAAATGCCTCGGGCAACCTGAACACATCTTTCGAAACCGGTTTTGTGGTAGACCGCGGTTATGTAATTGCTTATAGCGACAATAGCTACACCCGGACTTATAACGGTTTTTTAAATTATTCAGATCAAACCGTAAACATGACCAAAACAACCGCTTCGGGCAGTGCAGGCTGGAATCTGGTAGGGAATCCTTTTCCGGCAACTATTGCAGCCAACTCAGGAACAAATAATTTCATTTCAGATAATACCTCGGTATTGGACAATACACATACGGCAGTATATCTTTGGAATGGTAGTGGATACAATACTGTGAATCTGGCCAGTACTGCTACTTACATTAGCCCGGGACAAGGTTTTTTTGTAAAGGCTGCTAATAATAACTCAACACTTGCAATAAACACTGCAATCCAAAAACATTCTTCATCTACATTTTACAAAACCAGTGGAATTCCTCGGTTCACAATCAGGGTACAAGGGCCTTCAGGCGATTACAACGAAACGGAGATTGTTTTTATTGAGGGAACTTCAAAAGGTCTCGACCCCGGCTACGATGCGCAAAAGTTAATGGGCAACTCTAATATTGCCCTCTATACCATTTTGGTTGATGACGATGGCGGCTATTACGCAATTCAAAGCCTGCCACCCAGTATTGGCGATCAAAATGTAAAACTTGGCCTCGATGCCTGGCAAACAGGATTGTATGAGTTTGATAGTATCCAAATTGAGAATCTTCAAAACACCAGCATTTATCTTGAAGATAAAACTCAAAACACTTTTATTGACCTGAACATAAATCCGACATATTCATTTTCGATTCCCGTAACTGGAAGTTTTCAGGATAGATTTGAGTTGCATTTTGGAAGCATTATTACAGAAAGTGAAGAATTTCAGGCTGAAGGAAACACAATTACGATTTTTTCTGATGGAAATAAAATCCTTATCCAGAATATTGGCAATCATGATTTTTATGGGAATATTGCAATTTATAATCTTGCAGGGCAAAAACTATATATAAGGGAGATTTCGATATCGGCAAATTCAAGCATTTCGCTGTCAGCAAATCTATCTGCCGGATTATATCTGTTACATTTTATTTCTGATGAAATATCAATTACCGAAAAGATAATATTGAAATAGATTGTAATTTTACTAAGCCACGAATGCACGAATAAAACAAAAAAAATTATTCGTGCATTCGTGGCTTTTTTCAGTTTATGGATGGGTACAAATTAATGGACAAAAAGAATCCTCTTGCGGATTTAAGATTGCCACGAATTATTCCTGTTCCTCGTTCCCCGACTGATACCACTTTCTTGCACCATAAGCCGCACCTAAAGTAATTAGGATACTAATGCCACCGGCTATTGGAGCACCTCCACCCGGAGGTTCGTTGCCTCCTTGTCCATGATCATTCGGAGGGTTGGGCTGTGCCATTATTTCGTTAATCGAAAAACAAAACATTATTGAAATTAGAAGAATAAGTAATTTTGATTTCATGCCTAATATAATTTTAAGATTTAGTGTATAAATATTTTAGTTGTATTAAGTTCTGTACCTGCATTTGCCTTTATCAAATAAACACCCGACGATAGGTTTACAGAAAATGAATTAAGCTTTTCGCCCGTCAGATTATTGCTGAAAATCTCTTTCCCTGATAAGTCAAAAATCGAAACACGGCCCTCATTACCTGTTGTGTTTATTATACTAACACTATTATCGTAATATAAAATCCTAATACTTTCTTCCTGAACAAGTTCATTGTTTTCGTTAATTAAATTGAATTGAAGGATGAAACGCTCGCTGATATCATTAGTTGTTGCGGTAAAAGAATAATTGTTTTGAGTGGATAGCTCAACCAGGGTATTACTTATTACATCTTCCAAAACGATTTCGATATTCGCATCGAACGAAGAAATTCCGTCAAAATTCAAGTGGTAAGTACTGTTTACACCTGCATGGAAATTAAGTGGCAAAGAATAAGAAGTTTGCAAAGGGGACAGGTAATTTGTCGAGAAAATCTCGCTGCCCATAGCTGTCCAAAGTTGGGGGGCAGTTTCCCAACCAAACAATTTATGCGAATCGAATTCCAAATCGTAATCCATACTTGCATCCTGTCTGATACCAACTTTATTTTTATCGGAGAAAGTATTGGCATCGTTGGTTACATTTATCACAAGAAGATTAGAAGTT
>JAYENH010000415.1:0-3000 GCA_034721995.1 Bacteroidota bacterium | reverse complement strand
GGGTCTTTTTCCCTAATACCAGTCTTTATTTTATTTAACAATTCAGTTCTTTTCATATTACCAACAAATTCACATCAACCCATTTAAAGTTGTTTAAAGTTGATTTTAATTATTTATTATTCGTGCATGCATGGCTTTTTTTATTTTGTTTGTCCAAATAAAAGAATAGCCCATATCTCAATTTACTTCTTAATTTTAACTATTTCCTTATCTAATTTTGCCCCCAGTTCACTGGTCTTTCTGCTGTAATAATTACTTTTTTCAATATTGCCGAGTTCCTGATAAATTTGCAATAATGATTTATGCGCCTGAAAATGTTCTGGATCGTATTCAATAGTTTTCTCGTAATTATATATTGCTTTTTGATAATCTTTTTTCTTCAGATAGCAATATCCCAAACCAAAATATGCAGGAATATATTTTTCTTTTATCTCCAGCGATCGGTTGAAATCCTCAATGGCCTTATCGAATTTATTGAAAAAAGTAATATAAATGGATCCGCGCATGTCATAAGCCTGATAATAATCGGGATAAGTTGAAATTGCCATATTCAAATGTTTAAGAATATCATCAACAGCTTCTTTATGGCGGGGATCTTTTTTGCCCGATTTGCGAATCGCCCTCATTAAAACGCCTTTCATTGTACCGGCATAAATAAAATTTGCCTTTGCCGAATTTTCAAGGTACTGAATATCTTTCTTTAATAATGTAGGCTGATCTTTCCAGTCTTTATTGCGGGTAATAGTTTTGGCTGAATATGGAATCAGGATAACTATTGTTAAAACTATTATCTTATTGATATTTACCTCTTTTATTCTTTGCAATATTGGTTCTTGCTTAAAAACCTTATAAATCAGGTATCCTATTATTATTGAAAAACCCAAGGACGGGAAATACATAAAGCGGTCGGCAACAATGCCCATTGGTTGTTTCAATACATTCGAGAAAGTTGCAATGGCAATTAAATATATCAGTATGCCAAACGAAAGGATATGTTTTTCCCTGAATTTCCAGATAGCCACTGCAAGCAAAGCAAGATGTATCAACAATGAAAGGATAACCCAGAAATTGTCCCAACCAACAACGGGGATAGTATCATAACCATAGTAAAACCGCATGTGAAGTGGAAAAATCAACATTTTTAAATAGAATAGAATAATAGTTAAACCTGTAGAGGCTTTTATCCAAAAACTATCTTCGAAATAAAGCGGGTTTTCGATAAATTGTACAGGCCTATGGGTTTGTGGCAAATACATGCGTGGAATAAAACTTGCTAAATAAATAACAACAAAAACCCCCAAAAGAAAAAACACTACCTGCCCGGTTTTGGGTTTTGTAAAGAAATATAACACCACAGGATAAATAGGCAAAAACACTGTTACTGTTGGTTTCGATAAGTATGCTAACAAAAACACAATCAGGCCTATTATTCCATAAATGATTTTTTCTTTCTCGATATAAACAAGGAAAAGGTGCAATGTGCCAATAGCACCAAGAAAACTCAAAAGCTCGTCGCGGTTTTTCAGGCTGCTAACTATTTCGGTATGCGATGGATGCGCCATAAACAACAAAGTAACTACCATAGGAAAAAGATGATGGTAGCCTTTAAAAAGCTTCCGTAGAATCAAGAACAAAAGCAAGCTGGTTAGCGCGTAGAGTAAAATATTTATTAAATGGCTTATGTGTGGGTTCGATCCAAACGCAGCATATTCAAGTGCAAAGCTGGTTTTAACCACAGGCCGATAACCAAACGTAAGGGGCTTTCCGTCTTCGTACATGTTGGCATACAGCGATATAAAAAGTTTAGGGATTATCGACATACCCTGCTTTACCTCTCGGTTGTTGGTTACATAAATATCGTCGAAAGAATAATCGTTGCCAATTGTATTACCATAAAGCACAAAGGCATAAGCCAGAATGATGCCTATAAACCAAAGCTTTTGCTTTTTCAAATCTATGATTTTAAATTCTGCTTTCTGTTTTTTTTTTGCCGAAGCTTTTTTCCCCATTTGGCCCCTAATTACTTTTTGTGTTTTAACCGCCACAAGATACTGCTTATGCAAAACATATCAAAAGTAAAAATTGATGATAGCAAAGAGTTTTGAGATTTCTGATTTCTGATTTCAGGGTTTACTCTCTGGCCAAAATTGACACAGATTTCTAAGTTGCAATGAAAACTACAAGTTCCCAACTCAAACTTCTATCACAACTTTGCCTTTTGAGCGGCCGGTTTCTGAGTACTCATGCGCTTTGCCGACATCTTCAAGCTGGAAGGTTTTATCAATTTCGATGTTCAATTTCCCTTCATCAATCCACTTTGCAATTAAATTAATATCTTTTGTGTTTTGCTTTCTTAAAATAGTTTTTACTTTTTTGCCATTGCTAAAAACCTGAAACAGTTTATGAAACAGAATTTTGGGTCTCGGAAGTGTTGAAATATAAATGCCCCCCGGTTTTAATAGTTTCCTTGTTTTCAGAAATGAATAATTTCCAACTACATCGAAAAAAATATCTGTTCTTTCTGAAAATGAAAGGACATCTTCTGTAGTATAATCAATAAAAACATCGGGGGAGAATTGAGATATGAATTCCTTATTTTTCCCACTTGCTACGGCAATTACACGAGCACCAATAATTTTTGCTATTTGCACTGCTACATGCCCCACCCCGCCCGATGCGCCATTTATTATTATATTTTTTTCCCGGGTCAACCCGGCTTTGTCGCGCATTGCCTGCAAGGCAGTTAACGAAACTAATGCTGTTGCAGCCGCTTGATTTTCACTTTGCAATTTAGGTTTTATGGCAAAACATTTTTCATTCCCGAGAGCAAACTCTGCCAAAGCCCCACCATATTTATTGTCGAGATCGCCAAAAACAATATCTCCAACTTTAAAATTATCGACAAGTTTTCCTGTTTCAACAACTTCGCCGCAAACATCATATCCTAAAACTATCGGGAAAGGCGAACCCAGAATGTATTTATGGTTTCCTTTCCTATGT
>JAYENH010000414.1:0-12550 GCA_034721995.1 Bacteroidota bacterium | reverse complement strand
AGAATATCCGGCAGAAAGAAACTCAATTTCCTTAAAACTCTCTTTTCTTATTTCGAGTTTTTTCTGCTTAGCGATAAGCCTTTCTAAATCTAATAATTGAAGGTGTTTTTCGAAACCGGCAATTTCTTCTATAAGTTGGTCGAGCTTTTTGTTTTGCTGCCCAAAAATTGCGTTCGTTTCTTTAAGTTTCGATTCGGTTAATTTAAGTTCATTTTTATTTTGATGAATGATAGTGTCAATTTCCGAAACCCTGTCATGCTTGCTTTTTCGTAATGTTAATTTCGAATTCCAAACATTTATTCTCTTTTCTATTTCGGGTGTATTTTTGTTTTCATGCAAAAATATTTCGATTTTATCTAAAGCTATAATTTTGTTTTTGCGTTTTTGTATGTTTTGCTTTATACTTTCGGCAATGCGGTTTATGGCTGTTGATAATTCAACAATTGTAGTATTTGTTTTTTTCTTAGAAGTTCGGTTATGCAAAATTTCAGCATCGAACCGGGTTACACGATCGAGTTGTGGCAGCCAGAGTTTTAGGTCGTTTTCTTTTTCCGATTGTTCTTCTTTGCTTTTTTCTTCCGATTTTTGAGCTTCGTTAAGATTTACCGATATTATTTCTAATTCCTGGTTTAACTGCCTGAAACGAATCTTTTTCTTTTCAATTTCTTTTTCTATCCGTAAAATTTCATCAAGTGGGTTTTTTAAAGGTTCCGCTTTTTCATGCAACTTCAGTAACTCAATAATATGCCGGTTTTCTTCACTTTCTTTTTTCAGGCCTTCCTGCGCTTTTTCTAATTGTTGCTTGTTTTTTTCCAGTTCCGTATTTTTGTTAAACCAGTTTAATATTTTTTCAATTCCTTTTAAATCTCTAACAATTCCTTCAATTTTTCCCGATAGGGCAGTTTGTTCTCCAATAAGTTCTTTGAATTTTTCTTCTGAAAGTAAATCTTCGGTATTAATTTTTGCCCTTATATCACGCAATATGCTAGCTTCTTCACTTATTTTCTTATTAATTGCCTCGCCAATTTTTTTATATATTTCCTCGCCGGTAATTTGCTCTAACAAAGTGCCTTTTTCTTTGGCATTGGCCGAAAGAAAAGCTGCAAATTCGCCCTGTGCCAACATCACCGAGCGTAAAAACTGCTTATAGTTTAATTGAGTTATCCTTTCGATTTCACATTGTACTTCACGCTTTTTTTCGGCAATAATTTTTCCGTTATCAAGATTTTTAAGCCTTACTTCTTCTATTGGCTTATTTAAGTGTTTTCCTGCTTTTGTTGTCAGGCGCATGTTCCACTGCGCTTCGTAGCGAATAGCCTTATTCTCGAAAGTTACCCGTGCCATTGCCCCGTCTGCGCCATAACTCACCACATCTTCGAGGCCGGCCTTGATATTTGATTTATTAAAACGTGGCACGCTGTGGTACATGGCAATTGTAATGGCATCCAAAATGCTGGTTTTTCCTGCACCCGTAGGGCCTGTAATCGCAAACAAACCAACATCCCTAAACCTGTCGCTTTCAAAATCGATAACAATCGGTTTGTCCGATTTCAATGAATTTATGTTCTGTAATCCTATTTTTAATATCCTCATATTTTTTTGTACTCTGAGTTCAACCTTATATGATTATGATAATTATTCTAAAATCCACAAGTGTTTTTTGTTAGCCGCCAATATCGCGAATTTACACGAAATTATACTTCACTAATTTGGTTTAAGAAAAATAAGTTCTGTTTAATATATTATTTCCCTAACCCAGATAAACTGGAAAAGAATAACTGCCACAGATTCACAGATTTCAAACTACCTTTGGTAGTTTGCTTTGTGAAAATTTATTCTGGTAAATTCCTTTTAATCTGTGAACTTTTTCATGAACATCTATAAAATTATATAATATTGTGAGTAATCTGTGGCATTTTTTGTCCCTTATATATTTTCTGCCAAAAAATACACAGCCTGCCCCGATTTTTTACGGGGAGTATCAGAAATAAGATACTAATAGAAAGCGGGGTATACATATGGATAATTCAAGCTTTGCCTGCTTACGCATCGTCTAAAAACCACCGAAATTTACAGCCATATCCCGAAGAAACACCTCGGCAGTATTAAAAACCCTATAGATGGTTTGGATGTTTAAATAGTATTGTTACTTTTGATGTAAATTAAATAACCACTATGAAACTAAAGCAATTAAGATATTTAGCAACCAAACGCACACAACGAGACATGACAATTCCGAAAGGCGAAATTCTGACAAGTGTGTAGTAAATATTTACGAATTGGCGGTAATGTAATCATAGCAAATAACATACATGAGTAAGAAAAGAAAATATATACCTAAAAAAAGACACAATCCTGTAGTTCAAGCTCAGAAAATCGATAATTTGAGTGAAGAGCTTGATAGACTAGGAAAAGCAATAGAAGCACTATCTCAATCTCATGACAACCATATCTCATATTTGGGGAATTTTGCACGTCATGACATCAAAAATGCAATATTGAGTATGGATAGTATATTGACAGTAACTACACCTGAAGACTTCAATGAAGAAAGCATTGATACTTTAGCAATATATCTTAAAGTTATAAAAACGACAATGGATAATTTTGTGAAATTAGTTCCTTACTCATCAAAAGGAACATTTCAACTTCCAACTTTATTAATTGCTGTCGAATTGCTAACAAGGTCAGATTTGCAAAAAAACAATATTGAACTTGAGACTCAAGTTGATAGAAAATTAGATACGGAAATTAGACTACCATTTCAGTCAATTTTGCAGATGATAAATAATTTAGTCATCAATTCTGTCAAAGCATTAGATAATATTCCAGAAAAAAAAATACTCTTAGAAGCAAACTTAACCAGTGACAAATTAGTAATATTTATAAGTGATAATGGACGAGTAATTGGTGAGAATGAAAAACATAAGATATTTGATTATGGATATTCCACTACAGGTGGCTCTGGTATAGGGTTATATCATGCTCAATACTTATGCGATGTTTTTGATGGAAAAATTGAATTATCTGATGAAACTCGGGATAGCATGACTAAAACATTTTGTATATCTTTACAACAGTAATTATGGAAAAGAATATATTAATAATAGATGACGATAAGGCACAAGCAAGTGGTTTAGCTAAAATGCTTAGCCGTGAATTACCAGATTATTCTTTCGAATCATATTATACAGAGGAAGACATAATTCATGCTGTAGAAGAACGGTTTTATACATTAGCAATTGTTGATATAAGAATGGATAAATACAACATTAATGGAATTGATGTTGTTAATAATATTTTTAAAGTAAATCCATTTGCAAAAGTTCTCATTATTTCGGCATTTAAGGATGAATATTTTGCAAAACTTAAACAAGTTTTATTATCTGGAAAGGTTATAGATGTTTTAGATAAGAACCCCCTTTCAGAATGGATTCCGGAAATATCTGAAGTCATTAAATCTTACTATACAAAAGTTGATAAAGACCCATCAGAGATTAACAATGCTCTTTTACAATATTATGCTGAAGCAAAAAACGAAAAAGACACTTATAAAAAAGGTGAACGATTTGAGCATTTTGTCAGTTTAATCTTTCAATCTTTTGGCTACAATGATATTAATAAAAGAGTAAAAGATAAATCCCTTAATGAAGTTGATTTAATCATCCGAAATGAAATAAATGATTCTTTCTTGAATAAATTTGGGAAATACATCTTAATTGAATGTAAAAATAAACCAAAAACAAAGGTTTCAAAGAATGACTTCATTGTGTTTAGCAATAAGTTAAAGAACACAAATGGTTTGGCGGAATTGGGCATTATTGCGACTTCTGGTTATTTAGCATGGACAACCTATATTGAGGCTGTAAGAGAATCATCAGATGCAAGAAAAATAATCTTTCTATCTAATTCCGAATTCGAAAGACTCATCAAATCCAATGACAAAAAAGAGGAGTTTAAAAGAATCATTGACGAACAAGTCAAGGACAACTAAAAAAACACTACCGACAATCAAGTAGACGGCTGACGACAAAATAGCCGCCAGTGCGCCTCTCACATTTATCCCGTACCGATAGGTCGGTACCACCGTGCATACGGGTCTTCCCGACAAAAATCGGGAGCGGTTCACCAAATAAAAGATAATTTAAGTTGTACCGGTGGCATAACTTTTCGGACTTTTGAAAGTTGTTGGAGAAATGAAACATAGCCTTTGATTTGTAACCGTCTTATTGTTACCGTAGTTTTCATCATTGGACTTTGGGCTATTACTCATAGATTATATTTTAACAGGTATTCCCCGAAAAAACGGGGCAGGCTGTGAGTCGCTTCGCTAAGTTCTGTTCGTCAGTACTCTCGCCTGAAGGCGCGACAGTCTCGCTTCCTTCAGTTTATGCCTCACGGCAAGTAAGCTTGCAATTTGCTAATGGTTCGGGTAGTTAGCCCGTTCATAAAGGTCTTGCACCTTCTGGAATAAATTACACACTTTGCCTTGAACTTTTGTGAAAAATATTTGTATTTTTGACATTTTCCTAAAGCCTCCGGTTAGTGTGTAGCTTCTGCTTATGCAGGGCACACACAAAGGCTATATGCAAAAAGGTTTCGGAGGTAATTCAAACATTTTACCTCGCTCAAACTTCGGTGTAGTTGGACAGGAAAGTAGCCAGCAATCCCTTTCTGCATATAGCCTCAACCGTTGTAGGTAATTCGCCACATCAGAGGAACCGATTAATTCGTTAAGTAAACAGTAACTAAAATTATTATATTTGTAAAAAAATAAATGTTGAAAAAATTATATATAATAGCTGGTTGGAATGAAGCTGGAAAGACAACAGCTTCTTATACTGTTTTACCCGAAATGCTTGATTGTGAAGAATTTGTTAACGCAGATGAAATTGCCAAGGAACTCTCTCCTTTTAAATCAGACAATACCGCTATTCAAGCTGGCAGACTAATGCTTGAAAGAATTAATTCACTTATCGAAACAGGAGCAGACTTTGCTTTTGAGTCAACATTAGCAGCGAAAAGTTACAGCAATCTCGTAAAAAGAGCATTGAAATTCAAAATAAATCAAGTTGGTTTAATTTAATTGAAAAACACAAAAGAGATTAAAATATGGAAAATCGAGAGAAAATTATAAAAGGACTTGAAAAAGCATATCGAAAATTAATAGCATTTAAAAAATATTTAAACAATTATGACAATAATGCAAAAGATAATAACTTTTTATATTGATGGGTTTAAAAACATGTCAAAACACAGTAAAACATTGTGGGTTATTATTATTATAAAATTATTTATAATGTTTTTTGTGTTAAAAATATTCTTTTTCCCTAATTATTTAAATTCAAAATTTGATACAGAAGAAGAAAAAGGAGATTATGTAATAGAAAAACTAATTAATTAATTAATTAAACAAATAAATATATGGAAAATTTAGATTTAGCTTTAGTTGATTGGTCGAGGGCACAATTTGCTCTAACGGCATTATATCATTGGATTTTTGTTCCGCTTACTTTGGGTCTTTCATTTATAGTGGCTTTTATGCACACTACATATTATAAGACAAAAGATGAAAAGTGGAAAAACTTAACGAAGTTCTGGATGAAATTATTCGGAATTAATTTTGCAATCGGAGTTGCTACCGGTATTATACTCGAATTTGAGTTCGGATTAAACTGGTCAAACTATTCGTGGATTGTAGGAGACATTTTTGGTGCTCCGCTGGCAATAGAAGGAATTTTAGCATTTTTTCTTGAATCTACTTTTATTGCAGTTATGTTTTTTGGATGGGAACGCGTTAGTAAGAAATTTCACATGCTTTCATCATGGTTTGTAGCAATAGGTTCAAATCTTTCGGCACTTTGGATACTTATTGCCAATGCTTGGATGCAAAATCCTGTAGGTACAGAATTTAATGCTGATACTGCTCGTAATGAGATGGTAAACTTTTTTGATATTGCTCTTTCACCCACTGCTGTTTTTAAATTTTTGCACACCGTATCTCAAGCGTATATTATAGGTTCTTTGTTTGTTGTTTCGGTAAGTGCCTGGTTTATTCTAAAAAACCGACATCTATTATTTGCTAAAAAAAGTATCATAATTGCTTCTGTTTTTGGCCTGTTAGCATCAATTTTTACAGCAACAACCGGAGATAGTTCGGCATACGATGTTGCCCAACATCAACCTATGAAATTAGCTGCTATGGAAGCTTTATACGATGGTGAAACTAATGCACCATTATATGTAGTTGGTTATATTAATGATAAAGAAAATAATGACAATTTCATTGGACTAAAAATTCCAAGTCTGCTTTCAATAATGGCTTTTAGAGATGTTGATGCATTTGTGCCAGGAGTAAATGATTTGGTGAATGGAAATAAAAAAGAGGGAATACTCTCTGCTGAAACCAGAATAGGAAAAGGGAAACTTGCAATTCAGGCTTTAGGAGATTATAAAAAAGCTAAAAAAAATGGAGATGAATTAAAAGCTGAAGAAAGTCTAAAAATTTTTAAAGAAAATTATGCCCATTTTGGCTATGGCTTTTTAAAAAACAAAGAGGATATTATTCCAAATGTACCTTTAACTTTCTACTCCTTCCACATAATGGTTGGCTTGGGATTATTTTTTATTGTTCTTTTTGCATGGCTTATATGGGCATCATTTAAAGGAAGATTGGAAAATAATAAAATACTCTTGCGAATTTCGCTATGGTCAATTTTATTAGGGTATATTGCTACTGAATTAGGCTGGATAGTTGCCGAAGTAGGTCGCCAACCCTGGACAATTCAAGATTTATTACCGGTAGGAGCCTCTACTTCACATTTATCAGTAGGCTCAGTTCAAACAACATTTTTTATGTTTTTAGCTGTATTTACAGCATTATTAATTGCAGAAATTAAAATATTAATGACCCAAATCAAAAAGGGACCTATAGAAGAAGGAGGTAGCCATGTTTAATCTTATGTCATACGAATCATTACAAGTATATTGGTGGATAATAGTATCATTACTCGCCGCAGTTTTTGTTTTTTTAATGTTTGTTCAAGGTGGACAAACATTATTGGGTCAAATAGCAAAAGTAGATAAAGAACGTTCATTGTTGGTAAATTCCATTGGTAGAAAATGGGATATAACTTTTACTGTTTTAGTAACTTTTGGAGGCGCAGCTTTCGCATCTTTTCCAATGTTTTATGCAACTAGTTTTGGTGGTGCATATTGGGTTTGGGTTCTTATTTTATTTAGTTTTATCATTCAAGCAGTTTCTTATGAATATCGCACAAAAGCTAATAATTTTTTGGGTCAAAAAACCTATGATGTATTTTTATTTATTAATGGAATATTAGCCCCTGTTTTAATTGGAGCAGCCGTAGGAACTTTTTTCACCGGCTCAGAATTTTCTATTAATCATTTAAATATTACCAATGTTGATAATCCTGTAATTGCGAGATGGGAAACGGCTACACACGGACTTGAAGCTGCTTTTAATATAACGAATTTAGCATTGGGTTTGGCACTTTTATTTCTGGCACGTATTTTAGCAATGCTCTATTTTATCAATAATATTGATAATGAAACAATTATTAAGCGTTCAGCAAAACAACTTAAATATTGTGCAGTTGCATTTCTTGTATTTTTCTTACTTTTTGTTGGTTTAATTCTTACAAAAGAAGGCTTTGCAGTTAATTCTGATACCAAAGAAGTGTTTATGGAAAAATTCAAATATTTGCATAATTTAATTGAAATGCCTATTGTTTTAATCTTATTTTTAGTTGGTGTCGTAGGCGTATTATACGGTATCTTTTTAGGTGCTTTTAAATCTTCATCAAAAGGGATTTGGTTTGCAGGTTCCGGTACAATTCTTACAGTTTTTTCTGTATTAATGCTTGCCGGTTTAAATAATACCGCATTTTATCCTTCAACATTTGATTTACAAAGTTCATTAACTATACAAAATGCTTCATCCTCACATTATACTTTGACAGCTATGGGATGGGTTTCATTACTTGTACCAATTGTAATTGCATATATTTGGTATGCATGGAGAGCTCTCAATAAAAATAAAGTTAGTGAAGCAGATATTAATAATGATTCAATGAAATATTAATTTAAAAATAAAAAACGATGGAATATATAAATTCAATATTATGGATTTTAAGTTGGCCTATACTAATAATAGTAGCCTATCAATTAGTTAAATTAACTTTGAAAAAAATAAAATTATAAGTAAAAACGTATATTTGACAGAAAAAACATGATAACACTTTTAGCTTATTTATTTCTTGCATTGTTCGTTTCGTTTCTATGTTCTATAATAGAAACAGTATTGCTTTCAACCCCTCAATCCTTTCTGATTGTTAAGCATGAAAATGGAAATCTTTGGGCTAAAACTTTTATTGGTGAGTCAACTCCGATAAGTAAAAAAATGAAAAATGCCACTAAGACACCAAGACTCAAAGAAACACAAAGATCAGAAAATGTGTGTTTTAACTTTGTGAATTCTTTGTGATTTTGTGTCTTTGTGGCTAAATTGACTTTTCGGAGTGGACTCAAAGCTAATAGAGATAATGACTCCAAGAGTTGTTGTGGCAGTTGCCTCCGAAAAACTATCATTAGAAGAATTTTTAAAAAACAAAGACTATTTAAGATTCTCACGAATACCCATATATTCAATAAATGATGAAAATATAACAGGATATGTATTAAGACAGACCGTTTTTGAAAAACTTGCGGAATACCAGCATGAATTAAAACTGAAAGATATTAAACGGGAAATTGTTATAGTTCCAAATTCTATCGTATTATTCACTTTGTGGGAAAAACTTTTAAAAAATAGCAAGTTGGGTTAACATTCAATTTATGGAACTCCTCTCCTATTTTGAATTGCATATTTGATAAATCCTTTTAACTTTGCTCAACAACAACAACAAAAAAAGCTGCCAGATACTGACAGCTTTTAATGAATTGATTAGAGGGCCTGTTAAGGCTTAAAAACTACATCAAGGTTATTTAATTCCGAAGGGTTATAGGGTGTCAGATTTTGAATAGTGTTTTGTAAGCCGGCATATTGTGGTCCGGGAGCTGTCCCACCCTGTACAAATCCCCACTGGTTAAAGAATCCGGGTGCCTCTGTATTGTGAAGGAATCCCTGTACGCTGGTACTATCGATAGCAGGCCATACATCGTAAATCTGCCCGGTGAATACATTCTCGATTGAATTCACTTCAAGTAAAGTATACCTGTCTGATGCATTAAGGGTATGTGAAGGCAGTCCGACTTCTGCTACAGCTATGTTGCTTGATGAGTAGCTGGAGGCAGCAAATGCCCAGTCGAATCCAACATCACCGTTGAAAAATAATGCATTTGGATGTTCAGAATTTCCATATACACTTACTTCATCCCCTGATTTACCTACAAACATTTTAAGTGTACTTATTGAATAAGGATTTGCCAGTGGATCGGCTAATGGAAGGTTATCAATAGTAACAATCATGTGCTTGTCATATCCCAGGCTTCCTGATTCATTGTATTCAATCCTGTACATTGCATCTATCATTTCAGGGTCGATAGTACGGTCGCAGTTGTAGGGATTTAAGATCGCAATTCCTTCTACAGGATTTAGATTCCAGAAAACCTGCATTGCCCTGGTTTCCATTCCGGATGTATTCCCGGGACCATCGTCAGTAATTGTCATCTGATAATCCCATACGATACCTTCAAACGTGGAGTTTTCGATTATAACAACCTGCTTGGTCCTGCCGTCGTCATCTCCCGTAAAGCTGAAAGACAATGGCTGACTTAGATTATACAGGGCTATTGAAAACATTATTTGGTTGGCAACAACAGAAGCATGTACGCCAACTAAAATAAATGAAGTTAAATGTTGATAGATATCATTTCCCTGCAAAGTATCAGAAGCATTAGCGCTTTTTAAATTAGTATTATTAGCTAATGAGCTTGGAATTTCAATCATAAACTTTTCAGGAACAATATTAGTTTCATCAGGAACAGGATCAACAATAGGCTCACAAGATTGAAAGATGGTTACCAGCGAAAACGCAATTAGGGTCAGAAATACTTTTACTTTTTTCATTACTTTTAGTTTTAATTAATATTAGTTTAAATTCATCTTAAATACACAGCACTTCAAAAATACCCCTATGCGGTTTTATCTTTTTTTTAAAAAAAATAGTGAAAAGTGGATGTTGCTAAACAATTAGCCTGGTAGAGGGGCGGACACTTTCACTGATTTTTCCAATTTGAGATATCTTCAAGTCCAACAAAATAGGCACTTAAATAACCCCGGCTCCCGCGCGTGTCCTCACGCGTGGTTTGTCAGAAAAGTAACTATCTTTAGCCAATGAGCCGGAACTATAAATTCCATAATCCATGGGGAGTCTATTTTGTAAATTTTGCTGTTGTTGTTCCGATGGTTATCGGAAGGATAGATGTTTTTACAAGGACCGAATACAAAAACATTTTTCTTGACAGTTTACGACATGCTCAACAACACAAAGACATGGAAATTTTTGCCTGGTGAATGCTGCACAAGAGTCTTCGAATGTCAAAAACTATCAGTTCCGGAGGCATGACAATAAGCCAATTGAATTGTGGAGCAATAAAGTGATTTCGGAGAAAATCAGGTACATACACCAAAATCCTGTTGAAGAGGGCCTGGTTTTTTATCCTGAAGATTATATGTATAGCAGCGCACTGGATTATGCCGGGAAGAAAGGCTTGCTTGAAAATGTTATTGTTGTGGATATTTAAAAACAAAGCCACGCGTGAGGACACGCGCGGCAGCGGTGGGGTAAAAGAAAATGAATTAAGTATTGAAGACTTAACCGAAATAATAAATGATGAATATGAATGGGGAGGAACTTCTAACGAAATAGTTTACAATTCAGGACTTACATTAACTGATATTGTATCTCAGCAACAAAATCAGGGGAAAGTCTTAAGCCAGTTTGTTATTGATTTTAATATTGATTATATTTTCTTGCCAGATCCATATGCATACGAAGATGTACTTATGTATGTTGGTTCAGAGCTACCGGATGGAGAACAGGAAAACAATTTTTAATAGTAATATTAGAGATGGTGATAAAAATAAATAATAAAAGAATTGAACAATCCAAAAAAACTTTTGAAAAGTGGTGAATTACTATTGCGAAAAATTGATTACTTTTGATTGCAAAAAGTGGTGATTTACTTTTGCTATTTACAGTAATCGATTTGGTGCATTTTGGGCAGATAGCTCGGCTGATATGGCATCTATTTTATATCGACCTCAATCTGAAATAGCTATACATGCTAAAAGAATGTTAATGTAACCTATAAAAAGTTATAAAATGAAAAAAGCGAACAATTTAGTTTTACTTCTAATATTAGTTTCATTTCAATTGACATTATTTTCACAAAATGGGAATGTTCAGTCTTTTATTAAAATAAGTCAAACCCAGGCCAATTTTCCTATCACACTCTTGAATGGAGCTAATTTCGGACATGCCTTAGCTTGCATTGGTGATTTAAACAATGATGGGATTCAAGACGTAGCTATTTCGTCTGTAAATGGATCGGACGACGGCACATTATATATTTCTTTCCTAGATAGTGGCGGGACTGTAAATTCGATAGTGGAGATAAAACAAGGGTTGTTTGGCTTACCCACAAATCAGACTTATGAAATGGATTGGTTCGGTTATTCTGTTGATACTATAGGGGATTTAAACCAAGATGGAGTTATTGACCTTGTTGTGGGATTGCCAAATATTGTTGGTGGAAATGCGAAAGGATTTGTATTTATTCTTTTCATGAATGATGATGGTACAGTCAATTCTTTTAAAATACTAGGTGAGAATTTAAATGGATTCAATGAAAACCTTACCGATACATATTTTGGGTCATCAGTTGCCGGGTTAGGAGATCTTGATTTTGATGGGATATATGATATTGTTGTTGGAGGTCCTGGCAAAGATAATGACAATGGAGCTATTTGGATATTATATCTTAATATTGATGGAACATTAAAAAGTAAAATCAGAATAGATAAGAATACGCCACTCATTTCTAGTTACTTTTTACAATCATCATCATCAATTATTAATTTCGGTAGTTCAATTGAATCATTAGGAGATCTGGATAAGGATGGAGTTATTGACATAATTGTTGGGAGTGCCAATTATTCAACAATTTATGGATTTGGTAGTGCTGCAATACTTTTCCTAAATGCAAATGGTAGTATAAAGGAATTGAATGCCATTCAACCTGGAGTAACTAATTTTAATGATACCCTTAACCCCGTATTAGGTTTTGGAAAATCTATTTCAAATATTGGTGATGTCAACGGAGACGAGATAAGTGATCTTGCTTTTACATCCCCTGTTTACAGCGAGTCACAATGTACACAATGTGGAGCGGTCTGGATAGTTATGATGGATAGCGTTGGTAGTGTGAAAGGATATCAAAGGATAAGTGATTCTCTTGGAAGTTTTTCGGGTAATCTTGCGTATAATGATTATTTTGGAGGAGCCTCATCAGGAATCGGTGATTT
>JAYENH010000413.1:0-3006 GCA_034721995.1 Bacteroidota bacterium | reverse complement strand
TTTGCGGCAATGTTTTAATTGTTTGCAGCTTGTTTACATTACTGAAAAACAATCAGTTTAATCAGTAAATAAACTCGTTAATTTATATTATTAGTAAAATTTACAATGAAGTACCATTTAGTTACCCTGGGCTGCCAGATGAACAAATCGGACAGCGAACGGGTAAAAACAGTTATTGAAAGCATCGGTTTTAGGTGGACCGAAAATGAAGATGAAGCAAACCTGTTGGGTGTTTTGGCTTGCTCGGTAAGGCAAAAATCTATCAATAAAGTATATTCCAAAATTGCGAAATGGAACAAACGCAAAGACCGCGAAAGCCTGATTACTTTCGTATCGGGATGTGTGTTGCCTGCCGACAAGGAGAAATTCCTTAAACTTTTCGACCTGATTTTTACGATGGACGAACTACTACAGTTCCCCGAAATGATACAGCAATATGGCATTGTTACCCCTGCATCGTTGAAAATAAGTACTGTTGATAAAGAAAATCTTATCCCTATCATCAGCAAAAATAATGATGATAAACCTATTTTTGACCTTTCTGCAATTGCAAAACAAAAATCAAAAATTTCGGCCTCCGACATTCAGATAGACCTCTCTGAGAGCCACGATATTAAAGAGTTCTGGGACATTGTACCTGAATACGATTCTACTTTCGAGGCCTTTGTCCCAATTCAGAATGGTTGCGACAAATTTTGTACTTACTGCGCTGTGCCTTACACACGGGGACGGGAAGTTTCAAGGCCATCAGAAGAAATCCTTTCCGAAGTGAAAAGCCTTGTAGAAAAGGGCTACAAATCCATCACACTTTTGGGCCAGAATGTAAATTCGTATGGCTTCGATAAAAAAGGTAAGGAGATTTCGTTTTCAGGATTATTGAAAAAGATTGGCGATTACGGAGACGCATCGGACAATGATTTCTGGTTGTATTTTACTTCGCCCCACCCTCGCGATATGGGCGATGATGTTATCGAAGTGATTTCTCAACATAAATGCCTTGCCAAACAAATCCATATCCCCATACAATCGGGCGACGACGTGGTGCTAAAGAGTATGAACCGGAAACATAATGTGGAAACATATAGGCATATCATAGAATCCATCCGCACGAAAATTCCGGAGGCTACCATTTTTACCGATATTATTGTGGGCTTTTCGGGCGAAACCGAGGAGCAATTTCAGAACACAATAAAAGCCATGAACGAGTTCGAATACAATATGGCCTACATAGCGATATATTCTCCACGCCCTGGTGCAACAAGCTCGCGTTGGGAAGACGATGTGCCAATGCCAATAAAGAAAGAACGATTGCACAGGCTCACTGCCGAGTTGGAAATCCATTCGCGCAGGTACAACAAAACCCTGTTGGACAAAACCCTAAAAGTACTGATTGCCGGGACCGAAAAACGTTCGGGCTATCTTAGGGCATACACCGAAGGGAAAATCCCGGTACGTATTTATTCTTATGATAAATCGAAGATTGGCAATTTTGCCACCGTAAAAATTATTTCGTCGGGTGATTTTTCGGTAGCTGCAAATTTTATTGAAGTGATGGAGAGTAACGAAGTGTAAAAAGTTTCGACAATGAAAAAGAAAATTGCTTTTAAAACTTTAGGCTGCCGCCTCAACCAATACGAAACCGATTCGCTGATTTCACAATTTGGAAAGGAAGGTTATGATGTCGTTGGTTTTAACGATGAGGCAGATGTGTACGTGGTGAATACCTGCACCGTTACCAACCAAAGCGACCATAAATCGCGCAACATTATTAAACAGGCTACCCGCAAAGGGAAAGAACCTGTGGTGGTGGTAACCGGTTGCATGGCCAATAATAAAAAAGTCAGTTTACTGAGACAAGATAAAGTTTCTTATGTAGTTGAAAATCGGCAAAAGGGTTCCATATTTTCTATTATTGATAAACATTTTGATGGAGAAATCACTTTGCCCGACAATTACGAAAGCGACCCTTTTAATTTTGAAATTGGTGACAGAAGCCTGCACGTTCGAGGTTTAGTGAAAATACAGGATGGCTGTAATAATTTCTGCACATTTTGTATTATACCTTTTGTACGTGGACAGGCAATTAGCCGCCCTGTAAACGATGTGCTTGAAAACGTAAGGCAATTGGTAAAATCGGGATATAAAGAGATTGTCCTTACCGGTGTAAACATTGGCCGTTACGAGTTCGGATCGGTAAACTTTGAAGACCTTGTAGAAAAAATCCTTGAACTTGAAGGTGATTTCAGGATACGGATTTCATCTATCGAGCCGGAGGGGTTTGGCGATAAATTGTTTGGCCTGATGAACCATCCAAAATTAGTCCCGCACATGCACATTTGCCTACAGTCGGGATCGGAAAAAATATTGCATAATATGCGCCGAATGTACACTGCAAGCGAATTTTCCCTTATGGTCGATAAACTGAAAAAGCAACGCCCCGACATTAACCTTACCACCGATATGATTGTGGGTTTTCCCGGCGAAACAGAAGAAGATCATCGGCAAAGCCTTGCAATGGTCGAGAAAATTGGCTTTAGCCATGTGCATACTTTTAAATACTCCGAACGTGATGGCACACGGGCTGTACGCATGGAAGGCAAAGTGCCAGGCCCTGTGATGAGTCAACGTAGCGAAGACATCCGACAATTAAGCGAAAGGCTAAAACGAGAATATCGATCGGGCTTTATTGGAAAGACACAATCAGTAATCATCGAAAAAGCATACAATGGAATTGCCACCGGCCACAGCGAGCATTTTATTCCTGTTAAGATTGAGGATAAAAGCATAAAACGAGGCCAGCAAGTAGAGGTAGAAATTATTAGTATTGAAGATGGTGAAGACCCTTGTTTGATTGGTATTGTTTAAGTCTCCAGTCTTTAGTACACAGTTAGAAGTCCAAATTGCCATGTGATTTTATCTGATATTTTGCATTTTTAGTAGTCTGGTTTCACACAAGGAAACTAACTTTTCTTTTAGAAACAATGGCTCGTTACAAAGAGTCTAAAT
>JAYENH010000412.1:0-3007 GCA_034721995.1 Bacteroidota bacterium | reverse complement strand
TATCCAGTTCAATGATCAATCTTCAGATTCCCTAATAAATGAAACCACTAACTGGGAATGGGATTTTGATGACGGAAGCCCTGTAAATAACAGCCAATCGCCCCAACACACTTTTCCGCAAAATGGCAGTTACGAAGTTTGTCTTGTGGCCTCAAATACCGAGGGTACCGATACTATTTGCCATACAATCAATATTTCGTGCTATGCTTTGCCCGAAGCAGATTTCACTTTTAATAATACGCCCCAGCCAGTAGTGTTTTTTGTCGATCACTCAAGCGGATATCCACAATCGTGGCATTGGGATTTTAATGATCTGGGTACAACCTCAACTGAAATAAATCCTGCATTTACTTTTTCTACAAACGACACTTTTAACGTTTGCCTTATAGTATCAAATTATCTTGGAAGCGACACTTTGTGCCAGGCAGTCGAAATTACCAGCTACCTACCACCGGTAGCAAATTTCAATTATCAGATTATTAATGATACTATTGTTGAGTTTCAGGATATATCTACACAAACACCTACAAGTTGGTTATGGGATTTCGATTTTTACGGAGAAACAAGTACCGACCAAAACCCGACAATGGTTTATCCCTTAGCCGGCGATTATAATGTTTGCTTAACGGCAGAAAATCCTATTGGAACAAGTACAGCTTTTTGTCAGACAATAAGTATTGTGCTTTGGGAGAATAATAATTATGCTGATAATAAATCTGTAAAAATGTATCCGCAACCAATGCACGAGCAAATTACTATTGAATTGCCAAAAAATATCAGCAATAAAAGCCATGTTTATCTATACAATTTATTAGGAGAAAGAATAACTCCAAAAATCTCTTATCAGGATAATAGTATTGTTTTATATCGAAATTCTTTACCTGTCGGATTTTATATGATTGATGTTCGTGAAGGAAGCGGTTCTGTTTTTAAAGGAAAGATTTTGATTGAATAGGTTTTTATTTATTTTGCAAGCTGTTTTTTTTTGTAAAAATGAAAAAAGTACATTTGTTTAAATAATTAATAAAAATATTTAATGATGAATTTACAGTATATTGTAGATAATCAAGGTGTAAAAAAAGGCGTTTTTATTCCAATGCAGGATTGGGAAGCTATTAAAGAAAAAATTAATGGTTTGGAGGCAGTGGAAAAAGAATTAATGACTAAAAATCTATCTGATCACATTCCTGATGAGCATAAGGTAATAGTAAGTAAACGTATTGAAAAGTATAAAAACAGTCCTGAAAGTTACCTTAGTGAGGAGAAATTAGAAGCAATGATCAAATTTGATTAATGAAACTCAAAAATTATGTACAAAAATTTTATTGTAGTTGCTTTTGTTTTATTGGCAACTTTAGTGCAAGCACAAAAAGAATATACGGTAAAGGTGTTTATCGACGAGTTTCCAAATTCCAAAGTAATGCTGGCTGGTTTTTATGGCGACAAAAACTCCATTGTCGATACAGCCGAAACAGATGTAAATGGCAACCTGACATTTATTTTTCCTGATGACAGGCCGGCGGGGATGTACCGCATGTTTTTGACCAAAAAGAAATTTGCCGATTTTATTTTCGACAAAGAAGATATTGAATTGCGTACTGAATATGATTTCCCGATGGACAGCATGAAAGTTGTAAGTTCATGGTCGAATAAAAAGTATTATGGTTTTTTACATGCTGAACACGATTTCAATATTAAACTTGAACTGCTCAGTCCTGTAGTTTCGTATTTCCCTAAAGATGATGATTTTTATAATGAAGTTGTAACTAAATTCAATAATCTGCAAAAAGAACGAGATAATTATATTTTAGAGTCTGCTGCTGAGAAAGATGATAGTTATGTTTCAAAAATTATTCTTTTTCAACGTACTCCAATGTTACCAAAGAATATTTCTGAAAAGGAAAAAAACGAATATATGCGCAATCATTTTTTCGACAAAATTAATTTTGATGATGCCGAATTATTGCGCAGCGATGTGTATCCCACCAAATTAATAAACTTCCTTTCTTTATTTGGAAATCGTAATTTCACGCAGGAAGAACTCGAAAATTCATTTATTAAAGGAATGGACATTTTAATGTCGAAGCCATTCGACAATTTACTGGTAAAAGAATATGTTACCGAATACATGTTGAAAGGTTTCGAGCAATATGGCCTCGAACGGGTTATTGCACATATTGCAGAAACATACAATGATGACAAGGCTTGCGAAAATGAAGAACGCAAAAGTGATTTGCAAACCCGCTTAGACAATTACAAAAAACTGGCTATTGGTAAAATTGCACCGGATATCAAAATTTCCGATGCCGATGGAAATATTATCAGATTTGATGAAATTGAAAGCAACTATGTAATGCTGATATTTTGGGCAAACTGGTGTCCTCATTGTACCCAGATGATTCCTGAAATAAAAAAAATGTACGATAATCAGAAAAAGAAAAATATAGAAGTTTTAGCCATTTCGCTGGATAAAGAAAAAGATGCATGGAAAAAATACATTTCGGATGAGAAGTTAAGCTGGATAAATGCCTGCGACCTGAAAAGCTGGAGCAGTAAAGTTGTTAGCGATTATAACATTTACGCAACACCAACAATTATCCTGCTTGATAGAAAAAATCGAGAAATACTCTCGAAACCAATAACGTTACAGGCCATTCAAAAAGAATTTGACAGCAGGCAGTAAAGCTTATCAATATACTCCAAATCTTAAATTAAAACTTTCAAGAATAATTATTCCTTATGCTTATGATTGACTTGAATATGAATAACTTGATTGTATTTAAGTTATAAATTTCCTTTTTCGGATTAACTTTGTATTCAACAAATCAAGTAAGATTCTGAATTAATAAGCTTGTATTCTCTATGTTTTTTGTACTTTTCAGCATAAAATTTCAGGCACATGGAAAGTATCTATTTAAAAGTAGCAAAATGTGAGCAAAGTGGCAGGGAGGCAGCTCTTTGTATCATTACTTCAACCAAAGGTTCGACCCCTCGAAAATTGGGTTCT
>JAYENH010000411.1:0-3010 GCA_034721995.1 Bacteroidota bacterium | reverse complement strand
GAAGGCTGGAACTTGGTTGGCAACCCTTTTCCGGCCAGCCTGGCTGCCAACGACAATGCTGATGCCGACAATAATTTTCTGAAAGATAATGCTACGGCTTTAGACGATTCTTACGAAGCCATTTACTATTGGGATAGTAACGATTATATTTCGATCAATCAGGCCAGTGCTGCAAGCTATATCAGCCCAATACAAGGGTTCTTTGTAAAGGCTGCCACAAATGGGGCACAGCTTGAATTCAACACAGAAATACAAAAACACGGTTCAGCAACATTCTACAAATCGGGTAGTAACATTTCGCGTTTTACAATTGGAATTACCGGCCCCGAAAACGATTATAACGAAACCATGATTGCCTTTATTGATGGTAAAAGCAAAGGGCTTGATCCTGGTTACGACAGCCGAAAGTTAAAAGCTAATCCAAATATTAGTTTGTATTCAATTTTGGTTGATGATGATGGTGGCGATTATGTAATCCAGAGTTTGCCGTATTATGCCGATAATCAAACTGTAAAGTTGGGGCTTGATGCTTGGGAGACCGGAATTTATCAGTTTGGAAATATTAATAGCGAAAATTTACTAAACCAAAATGTTTTTCTCGAAGACAAAACGGAAAACACTTTTGTCAACCTTAGCATTAATCCACAATATTCATTTTTGATTTCATTGCCAGGAAGTTATAAAGACAGGTTCGTGCTACATTTTGGCAGTATTATTACAGATGCAGGCGAACTTAAAAAACCAGGAAAAGAAATTACTGTTTTTTCTGATGGCAATGAAATATTTATTCAGAACGCCGGCAATAATAATTATTTTGGAGATGTTGTAATTTTCAATCTTGCGGGACAAAAACTTAGTTCTCTGAAGGTTTCAATATTCGCTGGTTCGAGCCTATCCTTCCCCGCAAATTTATCTGCCGGATTATATTTACTTCATTTTATTTCTGATGAAATATCGATTACCGAAAAGATAATATTGAAATAAGCAGGGAATATGGGAGGAAGCAATAAAATTTGATTGACTACTCAGTAGTTTAGATTTATGATATTGTGTTTTTTCTAATTCGGTGTCCCACGCACTACCTCACATGTTTTTCTGCATGATAGGAACTTCTAATAAGTGGGCCACTTTCAACATATCGGAAACCTTTTTTCAGGCCGATTACTTCATATTTTCTAAAAATATCGGGATGTATATATTCTTTTACTTCGATGTGCTTTTTTGTAGGTTGCAGATATTGCCCGATAGTCATTACCGAAACACCGACTTCCCGCAGATCGTCCATGGTATGGAGAATTTCTTCCTCGGTTTCACCAAGCCCTAACATGATACCCGATTTGCAAACTATATCCGTTTGCGATATATATTCCAATACCTTCAGGCTGATATCATACTTTGCTTTTGTACGGATTTCGGGTGTTAGCCTTCTTACTGTTTCAAGATTATGTGAAAGAACTTCCGGCCCGGCATCAATTATCTGGCGGATGTTTTCTTTATTTCCATCAAAATCGGGAATTAAAGCTTCCATGGTCAAACCCGGATTTTTGTCTTTTATTTGCCTAATGGTTTCTGCCCAAATTGAAGCTCCTCCATCTTTTAAATCATCCCTGTCGACCGATGTAATTACCGCATGTTTCAGTTTTAACAACGATATTGATTTTGCAATACGTTCCGGTTCTAATAAATCTACAGGATTGGGTTTGCCGGTTTTTACATCACAAAACCTGCACGCACGAGTACATATATCGCCAAGTATCATAAAAGTAGCTGTTCCGTTGCCCCAACATTCGGCTTGGTTTGGGCAACTTCCACTTGTGCAAATTGTATGTAGTTTATGCTTTTTGATTATCCCGTTTACTTTCCTCACATTTTCGCCAAGCGGAAGCCGTATTTTTAACCAATCGGGTTTTATCCTTGAGTTTTGTTTCATCTGTTTAATTTTTACTCCTGCAGATTACTCTGATTTATACTGATGTTTTTTACTTAGTGTCCGCAAGAAAACGCCAATAACTGCGTTACGCTCAACTTGAAAGTCAGTCATTTACAAAAGTAAACTCCTGATTTTCAAGTTGAGCAAGCCTTGTTCTTGACGTTTTCTTATCAGACACTCAAAATAAATGGAGTTTTCGTGCAAGCACTACTTAGGCATAAACAACTAAAATCCCCGAATCCATAAGTCTGAATCTTTTTATTCCTCAACCTAATTCTTTTTTACCAGTTTCATTTCATCAATTAAATGTTTGGCACCGGCATATTTTTCTATAACAAAAAGCACAAAACGAATATCTACACAAATGGTGCGTTGTAATTCCTTCTCGAAAGAAACATCGCCGCTCATTGCTTCCCAGTTGCCATCGAATGCCAGGCCAATAAGGTTGCCTTCACCATCAAGTACAGGGCTTCCTGAATTTCCTCCGGTAATATCGTTCGTGGTAATAAAATTCACCACCATCGAACCATCTTTTTCGTCGTATTGTCCATAATCCTTTTCCTCATACAGTTCTTTTAATTTCGAGGGGACATCGAATTCCCAGTCGCCGGGTTTTTCTTTTTGCATCACCCCTTTCATCGTTGTATAATAGTTGTAATAAACAGCATCGCGAGGATCGTAATCTTTTACCTCGCCATAACTCAGGCGCATAGTAAAATTGGCATCGGGATAAAAAGTTTTGGCCGTGTCCATTTCGCGCAGTGCAGCAATAAATGTCCGGTTGCCCTGATCAATTAGCGTATGGGCTTCATTTGTGCTACTTAGTCTTCCAATGTATTGAACAAGAAAAGCATCCATTAATTCATAGGCCGGATCTTTGAGTAGCCTTTTTGGCTTATCAAACAATTCTAAAGTCTTTTCGAGATTAATCAGCCTTGATTTATCAAAAACTTTTTCAGCAAATTTTTCATAATCGCCTTTATATTTTTTATCTATTTTGATAAATTCATCAGGTTGTAATCCAATTGGTACATTCTTGCTGTACAATTCCATCATAGCAGCAAAAACTTTTTTGTCGGT
>JAYENH010000410.1:0-12607 GCA_034721995.1 Bacteroidota bacterium | reverse complement strand
CTATTGTGCCTGTTCGCTTTTCTTCCGAGAATAACCGCATACTTATGGCCGACACCAAAAATAAAAACACCCAGGGCGAAATAATAAACAAGGTTTCGAGATTTGCATATCCACTATCGAGAACATTGAATTCGCCTGGGAACACCCATAGGAACAAGCTGTTTATCAACAAAAAAACCAGTATAACTATGTATCCGGTAAGCGAATTAAAAAAAACTGATATTTCTTTTCTTAATAATACTATCATCGAACTTTTTTAAAAAAGGCGAAATTATATAAATTTCCTTGGCATTGAAAGGCAAATTCACTTCGTTATCAAAATATGTTGCTCCCAATAAAAACAAATAAAACTTTTTACTCGAAAACATTGTGCAATAGTAAATCATCAGCAAAACAAAAATATATTAGATTAAATTGGAATCATGAATATGCAATATTTCATTCTCCTAACAATGTATACGATTAAGATATTCGATCTACAACATCTTTTCGATGTTTAATAACATTAAGTGCACTTACATTAATGAGATTTTGAACAATTATGAGCAATCCTGAACTTTGTTACGTTTTTTAACATTGTATACTTCAAGTAAATAGTAAATATTTTTTGCGTTCGTCAAAAAAAGGCTTAGGGTTTTAAGTAAAAATGCTATGTTTGTAAAAGGATTCGAAATTAAAAATGTGGAAAAAGGGGGAAATCCATAGAATAGTAGAATTAATAGTTTTGTTTACTGAAAATTCAATTGAATTGAGTATTATTATTAAAAATATTTATATTTAATATGCTCACATAAAGTCAGTTGAATTCAGATTTCAGGATCAGTTCCCTGCATAAAATATTATTAATTAGTCTCCGGAAAGTTTAATATTGTATTAAGCAATTATAAGCTGAACAACTAAATACATTGATAAGGAACATAATTAATATAATATAGGCACATGGCGCATGTAAGTGTGGCTTAATGGTTTTTTAAACTAATTTGTATTATGCAACTAATTGACAAAAGGACACAGCCCGACACCCTTTTTAGGAAAGATTATTTTAACCTATTATTCGATTCGCTCGACGATGGTTTTATTCTGTGCAATCAATATGCTATAATCACTTATGCCAACAGAATGGCCTTGAAACTGCTTGGAAAATCCCAATCCTCTATTCAGTTCGAGAGCCTTTCTTTATTATTACCTTTGTTTGATTTCGAGGCATTTGAAGATTTCATTGCTAACAAAGCAAAAAAAGAATATTCCTTTGTCCATAATCCAATTGTTTCGAATGGAAAAGCTTATGCTTTGGAGTTTACGGTAAAAAAAACAGGCTCTGCATATAACAGTCCGGGAATTGCCATTTTTATTAAGAAATTATATAATAGCACGTCTTCTGATATTTTAGTCAATGCGAACAATTTTGAAAAAATAATTGTAAAAATATCAGGCATGTTGGCAGTCTCCAACTTCAATAATGTTAATGGAGTAATCAATCAATGTCTGCAGCTACTTGGAAAACACACACAAACCGACAGATGCCATTTATATCTTCTTTCTGAAAGCAAAAAAGATTTAGCGATGACCCATGAATGGGTTGATGAAGGTTTTACAGAAATACTTGCTAACTCTAATCCTATAAATATTGAGAAGGTTTCGACTTTTTGGAGCGAAATAATGCATAAAATGCCATTAATTGTAAAAGATAGAGACGAGCTACCAAAATTAGCAATGATAGATGAAATAGTGCAGTTGGGCATCGAAACAAAATCGTTTGTATGTATACCCATATTTATCAGAGATGAGCTATCAGGTTTAATCAGTTGCAGTTCGAAAACCCACAGACAGGAATGGTACGAGTCAATTTTATCAATCCTTAAAGTTGCCGGAGAAATAATTGTTTCTACATTCCAACGCGAAATGCACAATAAAGCTATTAAGGATAAAGATATTCAACTCCATTCGGCATTTGATAATGCTGTATTAGGACTTTATCGTACGACACCTGCAGGCAAAGTTTTAATGGCAAATAAAGCTATTTTAAATATGATGGGTTATAATTCCAATTATGACCTCACAAGCATAAATGTTAATGATAGTCATTTCATTGGTTCCAGCAGGCAACAATTTAAAACTAAAATGAACCGCCATGGCGAGGTAAAACAACTTAAATCTATTTGGAAACGAAAAAATGGTGAACCACTATATGTGCTCGAAAATGCCAAAGCTATTAAAGATGAAAATGGAATAATTATTTACTACGAAGGCACTATTGAAGATATTACCGACAAAACCCAGTACGAAGAAGAATCTATTCGTTTAACACAACTTATCCGCCAGGCCGCAGTATCAATAATTATTACAGACATTAATGGAATTATTAAATATGCAAATCCTTTTACAGAAAAAACAACCGGCTACAGCTTTTCTGAAATTGAAGGAAAAACTCCGGCAGTTTTAAGTTCAGGAATTCATGATAAATCATATTATTCTGATTTATGGCAAACCATTCTTTCGGGCAAAGTTTGGAATGGCGAATTCTCGAACCGTAAAAAAAATGGAGATATTTACGAAGAATCGGCAGTAATATTTCCTATATATAATAAGGAAGGCAAACTGATAAATTTTGCCGCTGTTAAACAGGACATAAGCGAACAAAACAGAACTCGTAAAACCAGGGATTTGTTGTATAGGATTTCGAATGCGGTAAACGAAACTTATGACCTGAACGATTTTTATATTCAAATACGTAAAGAGCTTTCAGAAGTATTGAATACTAAAAACTTCTATATTGCAATTTACGATAATGAAAGCAAGACTTTTAAACTACCCTATTTCATTGATGATAAAGATGGAATAAAACATATTCCGGCTGGCAAATCTTTATCTCATTATGTTTTGAAACACGACAAAGCAATTATTGTAAACGAAAAAAAGATTGATGAGCTAATCAGCAAAAACGAAATCGAAGTAATTGGCACAAAAGCTAAAGTTTGGCTTGGTGTACCCTTACGTTCGAAAGGAAAGCCAATTGGGGTAATTGGCCTTCAATGTTTTAAAAGCGAAAAGGCTTTTTCAGAAAAAGACCTTAAACTGTTGGAATTTGTCAGTGATCAGATAAAGTTATCGATTGAGCGAAAAGAATCGGAAATTAACCTTATTGAAGCTAAGAAGAAAGCGGAACAATCGGACAAGCTCAAATCAGCTTTTCTTGCAAATATGTCGCATGAAATACGAACTCCGATGAATGCAATAATTGGATTCTCCGGTCTTTTGGCATCCAATGGCCTTAACAGCGAAGATAAAAATAATTATAAAAAACAGATACAAGAAAATGGTAATGCCTTACTAAACCTAATAGAAGATATTATTGATATATCCAAAATTGAGGCAGGCGAAACAAGTATCAATAAAACAGTTTTTAATATTGCAAATACCTTGAACGAACTACTTAAAGTTCATGATGTTTTAAAACAGAAATCCGGGAAGTTCAATATCGATATTCTGCTAAAAATCCCTACAAATCATAAATCATATAATATTTTTTCGGACCAACGCAGGTTTCGACAAATATTTTCGAACCTTTTGTCGAATGCAATAAAGTATACCCACCACGGACATATCGAATTTGGTTTTGAGGAACAAAAAGGTAATATCCGGTTTTTTGTAAGTGATACCGGTATTGGCATTCCGGCAAATAAAATATCTTATATATTCGATAGCTTCTCAAAATTCAGCGAAACTAAAACTAAAATATACGGAGGAACCGGAATTGGTCTGGCCATATCGAAAAACCTTGTGAATACATTGGACGGTGAAATTTGGGCAGATTCGAAAGAAGACCACGGCTCGACATTCTATTTTACGCTACCTTTTGAGAATAAAGAAAAAGCAGAAAACTCATTCGATAAAATTTCCGTAAACAACAATTCCATGCAATGGCAAGGAAAAAAAATACTAATTGCCGAAGATGTTGAGTCGAACTATAACTATTTGAAATCATTGTTAGAACCATCCGGCGCATTGTTTATTTGGGCCAGAGATGGCAAAGAGGCTGTCGATTTTATTACCGAGAACCATAATATCGACATTGTTTTAATGGATATACGAATGCCGGTAATGAACGGCTTTGAGGCTACACGGAGACTTAGAGAACAGAAATGCAATATCCCAATTATTGCACAAACAGCCCATGCTCTTGAGAGTGATAAAAGAGAATCGGAAGAAGCCGGTTGTCAGGATTATATATCAAAACCTATTAACCCTATTAAACTGATTCAGAAAATAAATAGACAATTTGCAAAAAAAACGATAGCGCAATAAATCATGAAACATAAACTCGAATTAACGCAGCACAATATCGTGGATAACCTTATTGCCAACTTTATCGTTAAGGGCCTGGATTAATCCATCTTTTAAAAGTAAAAGTTCATTTTTAATTACTGAGGATCGGATGTGAACTTCCAGAACACCATTTCTAATAAATATATTCGTGGTTGACTTTGCTATAATTTTCCCTACGGTTTCTTCCCATGAATTGATAAGCCTTACCTCATTGATTTTCTTGTCAAGTCCAAGTGCCTGTAAGTAATGGTTTAACACATCCGAAAGTGGCTCGATTCTACGGTGGCGCATTATTATTTCTTTTGTTTTTATCCAATATCTGAAGGTTTACCAGCTCGATATGTGTACTGCTAACCTTGATTACTTTAAAACTGAATTTCCCGATCTTAACAATTTCATTTTGGTAGGGTATGCTCTCATTATAAAATGTAATAAAACCTCCAATAGTATTTATATCTTCCTGTTCGGGTAAGTCTAAATTATATTTCTGATTAATGAAATCAATTTCAACTCTGCCTGAAAACAAGAACTCATTACTACTGATCTGTTTTTCAACCAATTCGCTTTTATCATGTTCATCTTCAATCTCCCCAAATATCTCTTCTATAATGTCCTCAATAGTAACCATTCCCGAGGTTCCTCCAAACTCATCAACAATCAGGGCTATGTTTTTTCTTTCGTTGATAAATATCTCCAACAACTTATTTGCTGCCATGGTTTCAGGAACAATAGGCAATTGAATTATTTTAGATTTAATAGATTGTGGTTTTTTAAAAAGCTCTGATGATTTTACAAAACCAATAATATTATCAATTGATTCTTTGAAGATTAGAATCCGCGAAATCCCTGTCTCTATAAATTTATTGGTCAAAACCTCAATGGAGTCGTTTATGTCTATGGCAACTATTTCGGTTCTGGGAATCATGCAATCACGCAGTTTTACTTCCGAAAAATCCAGGGCATTTTTAAATATACGGATGTCAGGTTGTAACTCTTTGTTGTTCTCAATTTTATCCTGACTCTCGTGAACAAGGTTATCAAGATCAATTTTGCCAAATTCCATTTCCGATTCTCCCTTGCTTATCGAGACTCTTAAAACAGTTTTCAAAAATTGTATTGATAACCAAAATACAATTTTAGCAGGAATATAAAACAGAATGTAAAATATTAGTACGGGTATTGCTAACAAATTCAATAAAAAATTTGGGTGGATGCGAAAAAGTATTTTCGGCACAAACTCTGCTGTAATAAGGATCAATACTGTCGAAAAAAGAGTTTGAAGCATAAGAACCCCAATTTCCGAATCTATCCATATTTTGATAAGAGGTTCTAAAATATTTGCCATATATATACCATATACAACCAACGAAATATTATTACCAATTAGCATGGTGGCAAGAAACAAGGATTTGTTGCGAGAAAAAATATCAATAATTCCTGAAGGAAATAATCCCTGTTTTTTTTCGAGTTCGATCCGGAGTTTGTTCGACGAAACGAAAGCAATCTCCATTCCGGAAAAAAAAGCCGACAATATAAGCATCAATAATATGATGATCAGGGACATACTATTTTTCTAATTTTTAAGGTTTATAGTACCGGTTGGATTATGGATAGTATAATTATTGAAATTCTGATCGGCATCGAAGCCCTGTCCATAAAGTATTTCATCTTTTGTTGTGATCTTTACAAATTTATCGGAGCTAAGTGTTTCTTCTTTTCTGTCCCAAATTAATAATTCAGTGTTTATCACTTCGCCTTTTTTATTAATAACTTCCACATCCTCTTTAGCTTCCCATGTCTCGCTCTTTTCATCAAATATTGCATAATTGGCTTTTAAGCTCGACACAATGTTTTTTTCTTTATCATAAAAAAATACCTCTATACCATTAACAAATTCAATATAAGGTTCTTCTGTATTTGTGTAGCGCTCAAGTTTAGGTGCAACAATTTTAAGTTTTAATATAGCTGAATCGCTATATAGTATTTCAATATTTTTAGCCGATTGTATTGGTAAAGTTGTTAAATCGACAGGAAAATTAATTTGATTAATATCGTTTGTACATGCAAAAAACATTGAAGCCCCCAATAATATGGAGGCTACAATACTCTTGCAGAAATATTTAGTAATATTTTGCGCTATTATTTTATTTAAAGCGTACTTTCGTTTTTTCATTTATCCAGCATCCAACAATATATTCCATACCTTCAGTTCCATATCCATTCATAAAGCTTTCTTCGCTATTAGGAAAATGCTTTGAATAAGTTGCTATTAATTTGTTAGCATCAACAACGAGTTCTGCATTAACCGATTTTGCTTTTGTGAATTTATCAACAACAACCCAATATATAGCACTTCTTTCAAAAGAGTTTTCTCCACATTTTTTTACCGAGGCTGCATAAATATTTCCTATCAGTATATATGGTTTTCCACTTGTTTTATCAAGTTCAATTGATTTATAGGCATATTGCCTTGCTTTTGAATGCTCTCCCAATTGGCTGTACGTAATCACGCCAAGTTCGTAATAATACCTGGCTTTTTCAACTTCATCAGTCTGTAACTTAATGGCTTCGAGATAAAACTTTGCCGATTCCTCAAATTTCTCATTTTTAAGTTCGAGCTTTGCAATAAAATAAGCAGATTCAGCAGATGGTTCCAACTTGTATAATTGTTTTGCTGATAACAAGAATAATTCAGAATCCGTACAATCTGCTTTGTCAAGAAAACGGGTAATCTTTTTAAGTAGCTCAAGATCGCCTGGCGCTTTGTTAAATTTAGGTTCGAAAAAAGGAATTAGTACTTCGCAATCGGCAGCACCACATTCCATAAAAAAGGCTTCGACACTGTTTTTTGCTTTTGTGCTCTTTTTAACTTTTTTTGTGTTGCCTTTGGCCTGATAGTACGCAATACGTCCTTCAACGGCTGCAAGTACGATTGTAAAATCATCAAGAACTTTTTCCTTTGATAATTCTCCTGTTTTATATAGGAAAGTCGCAGATTGCATAAAGGTAACCGAAACAGCATCTTCTGTTGATTTGCCTTGCGAAGAAACCGAGTTATGAAGGTAATTATATGCTTTGGCAACATCCTGTTTTTTATACCTTAAAATATCAACCCCCATTCTGCCTTCCACAAATCCTTTTTTACCATAATATTTTATTCGTTGCTCGTACACCATTAGTAATGTATCAAGATATTTGTCTGCAACTTCCTGGTCGGAGGCTTTCTTTATGTAGTAGCCAATTATTTTTACACCATCAAGATAAATATTTTTTGTTGCCTTTGGGCAATTATTAAAGACATACCTCCACGGTTTTATTGCATCGACATAGTTTTTTTGCCTTTCAAATTCTTTGTATAGCGATAAATTCCGTACACATGTAACACTGTCGGTTCCGTATTTTGGAATATCTTCCTGTGCATTTGTTTTGGATGTATATGCAAACGATAGTGCTAATACTAAACCAACTAAAAGATTTCTTTTCATATTCATAATATTCGGGATTAATCAAATTTCCTTCTCACGAACCAAATATCGTGCAAAGATAAATTTATACTGATTAAACCATAATTTTCCTGTATTAAATTATTTGAGTTTGTTCCTCGTTTTCCTATTTCAAAATTAATATTTATTGTTGATTTTCTTTTTCTTAAAGGCAATCCCAATCCACAGCTCAAACTATAATCTGTTAATTGTTGACCGTTTAAGTTAAGATAGCTCTTTTCGTATTTTGCTCCTATTCGGTACCTAATCCGTGCTAAATATTTAAGCGAGCGATAGTTTGGAATAAATTCCATTCCTGCACTAATTCGGCTTAAATTAACAAGTGAATCTTTTTTTCCGAGGAATGTTGAATTTGCCCAGTTTTGAATTGAATAGTCGGCAGCAAACAAAAAGCGTTCGTTATAAATACTAAAACCGGTACCTAAATTCAGTGGCAACAAAAAATGATCTTTTTCACCTTCGGTATTAGTAATGGTATCAGTAAAACCATAAGCATTTACTTTTTCGGTAAAAACACTTTCAAAAGCATTAATTTTGCTTTCGCTCGAAAATACCAGACCGGCAGTATAACCCAGTTTTTTGTTTATTTTGTTTTTATACTGAAACCCTAAATCGTATGTAAAATCACTTATCACCAACTGCTGACTTTCTTTAACACTAAAATTATCGGGATTTATTTGCCCATCACTATTTAAAACATTGGCTGTTCGTGTATGATCAATAGTGCCAAATAAATATTTGATGTTAAATCCCAAAGAAAAATTCTTGCTCAACTTAAAGGCATTGCCCCAATAAACCTGATTTATCCCACCGCTTCCGCTATAATGCGAATCAAGGATCATGGTATCGCCCCAAGCGGTTGAATAAATAGAATCGGATGTAATAGTATATCCAACATTGCTATAAGGCAAAAGGCCAAAACCCGAATACCACCAGCTATTTATAGGAAAGCCGGCAATCATATATGCAAAATTTGCATCATACTTTTCCTGGCTTAATGATGAAGTAGAAAGTTTATTATACTTGCCATTAACCCCAAATTCCCATATAAACGACAGGGTGTCAATTGCTGTGTAAGATGCAGGGTTTGTGAAATTCAGATGATATGAATTTCTGATACCAATTGATGTGCCCCCAATGCCTTGAAATTGTCCAAATCTTTGATTGGCTATGTCTCCTATCCCGTATCTGGAATATGGCGAACTTGAATTGTTCTGAGCTTGTAATTGAAAAGTTGCGAGAAGTATTAATAGCGCAAGGACAAACTGTATTTTATTCATTCGTGTTTTTTAAAATATTATATTCCAGTATTTTATTCAACCCATAAAAGAGCAAATCTGATTCTGCAAATGTAGAGTTTTTTAACTTTTTGGCAAAGAAAAAGCTGTTGCCGCCAGAAAGAACGGTTTTTAATCCTTTATATTTTCTTTTCAGCTCATCAATATACCCGTCAATTTCGAATACAATACCGGATTGCACGCCAGATATAATAGCATTTTCGGTATTGTCGCCAATAAACGGATGTTTGCTTTTGGAAGAAAGCAGAGGTAATTCTTCGGTAAAAACATTCAGTGCCCTGAACCGTAATTCCATGCCGGGAGAAATATTGCCACCTTTATAAATTCCTTCAGCAGTTAATAATTCGTAAGTAATAGCTGTTCCTATATCAATAACAAGTACATTACTTTCGGGGAAAAGTTGTTGTGCTCCCACCACAACTGCAATGCGGTCTTTCCCCAGGGTTGCAGGGGTCTTATAATCAATTTGAATTGGTAGTGGCAAAGTGTGATTTAGTTCAATAGAAAAAGAAATTTCCCGGGAAAGGAATATTGGTAAAAACTCAGGTATCCCTGCTGATGATGAAAAGATGGCAGCCGATATTTCAGGAAAAGATGCCTTAATATCAATAAGATCCTTTTTTGCAAAAGAAGTACTTTGCGTAAAATACACCTTTTGATTATCATTAAAAACAGCCAGCTTTGTATAGCTATTTCCTATGTCGATTAAGAGTTTTAGCATATATTGACAAAGATATAGTTTAGGATGGAATTATTAACAGGAAGGTGTTAATATCTTTTTTAGCTTTTAGTAATCACTAAAAATGTAATTCGCTAATATATTGATACTTGAAGTTTTTGTCGATCAGTAATAAAAACTGATAATATGAAACAAAAGTAAAGAACAACCGTAAAGAAGCTATATTTTTGAAGAACTCAACTTATACATCTTTCATGGTCGAAACAAAGAAAAACATACTAGTTGTCGAGGACGACAAGCTTTTGGCGAGTATATTCAAAATGTACATTCAAAACTTAGGACACAACCTTGTAGGTATAGCATCTTCGGCAAACGATTCATTAGAAAAATGCAAAGAACTAACACCCGACCTTGTTCTTATGGACATAAATTTGAATGGTGACATCGATGGTATTAGTGCTACTAAAATGATTCATGAAACTTCTGATATTCCTGTTGTATACATCACTGGCGAAACAAGTGAATCGACACTCGAAAGGGCACTTGGTACTAATGCTTATGGATATCTGGTTAAGCCGATTACACAGAAACCTCTTGAAGAAAACATACAATTTGCTTTTCAAAAACACAATCAAGACAGAAATTTAAGCTTAAGTGATAAACGAATTATTACTATGGTTTCGAAATCGACAAAGGCAATAATTCTTGTTAACAACGAAATAGTAAGGATTATCAATCCGGTTGCTATGAATTTTTTCAAAATCAGACATTACCATCAGATTATTGACCATCCGCTTATAACTTTAATTGAAGAAAATAGTAGAGAAAAAATACTTAAAACTATGATTGAAGAAAAGGATGAATTGAAGAAACATGAAAACATACAAATTAATTGTATCGACTTTAATCAGAAAATTGTTCCTTCATTAATTTCCCTAAACAGTATTAATTTCGAAAATCAATTTGTAATTCAAATTGTCTTTTCAAAATCGGATTTATAAGTAAAATTTGAACTTTGTAAGTATTGGATTTTTGACATAAAAAAACAAAAAACCCACTCAAAATGAGTGGGTTTTTATGTGCCCAGAACAAGAATCGAACTTGCACGACCAAAATCGGTCACCAGGCCCTCAACCTGGCGCGTCTACCAGTTCCGCCACCTGGGCTTTATTGGTGCTGCAAAATTAGACAATTATATTTTACATGCAAACAAAAATTTGAAGGGTCCTGATTTTTGAGCTTAAAAGATCGGAACTGAACGAAGCGAATTCAGGGATGTCTGTAAATACAAGAATAAGTATATTTGCGGCATGAAACAAAACCAAAAAAGATTAGCTATTATTCAAGTAGGGTTCAGATTAATGGATAAGAAAGGATATAGTGGTACAGGAATAAGTGAAATTATTGCCGAAGCAGGAATACCAAAAGGTTCGTTTTATCATTACTTTCAGAATAAGGAGTCATTTGCAGCTGAGGTAATTAATTTTTATGCACAAGAAGTTTTGTTTCATGTTCGCAAAAAGCTTGACGACAAAAGTATTTCGCCAATAATGCGTATTAAAAATCTATATAATGGATATGCGAAAAGTATGATCAACACACACACTTTTCCTTATGGTGGATTTGCCAGTAAAATTTCGCAAGAAGTAGGCGAACAAAATATGGCTGTCAGAAATGCCTCCTGTGCTGTTTTTAATGCAATAAAACAAACTCACATCGAATGTCTTAACGAGGCAGTTGGCATTGACGAAATTGACAAAAACACAGATATAAAAAACCTTGCGGAACTTATCATCTTTGCCTGGGAAGGAGCTATTATAAGAATGAAAGGAGCTTACAAAACAGATTCCCTCATTTCTTTTACTATAATGCTGAATGAGATTATTCTTCCTGAAAAACAATTAATTTAAGTTCTGCTTGATATTTTGTGCCGGTAAGTAAACTCCTGTTTTTCGAAAATCCCTGACCTGCGCCTATGCCGGAGCTGTTCTGCGCAGGCAGGTGCAGTTATTTGATGGTTTTCTTGCAGAGGCTATTTAACAACAGAAAAACGTTTAACTTTTACTCCATCTACACTCCTAAGCCGAACAAAATAAATACCATCAGCATAATTATTTATTGCAATATTAATATTTTGCTTTTGCCCCGAAAAATGTTCGATTAACTTTCCATCAATATTATGGATGCTTATTTTACTGTCATGTATGGGTTTCTTATCAAATACGATATACAATCTGTTGGATGCCGGATTTGGGAAGATATTAAAAGCTGTTGTTGAGATTTTATCAATCCTGACCACACCGGGTTTTCCTTTTATTTCGATATTGTCTAACCACAAGCTATTTCCTCTATCGTTGATACCTGCAAACTTCAACATAATTTGTCCGATACCTGTAAACTGCGACAAGTCGATTGTGTCTTTTCGCCAATGATCTGCTGTTTCCGGATAAAAACGCACTGTTCCAAGGTTGTATGGAAAGGTTTCGAGACTATTCCCTCCATTGGCAAACAATAGATATGGAAAACTTGCACCGCAATCGGTCGACACGTAAACCTTGAGAGAATCGTCGGTCCAGGAGCGGCGTTGCCGGTAAGCAATATCGTAAGTTAACTCAACACCACCTGTGTCGGGCATATTCAGGAGCGGACTAATCAAATCATCAATCTGCCCCAATTCGGGTTCGTAATAAAAATAATCCATGAATAGTGATTTTTCACTGTTTGGCAAACCGCTACAAGTATCCGGTTTCCAGGAAATAAGATTGTCGGGGTTATTAATTATCCAGGGGGTATTTGTAAGA
>JAYENH010000409.1:0-3033 GCA_034721995.1 Bacteroidota bacterium | reverse complement strand
TTCGTTACATTCGCCGGTTTTTTTCAACGATTTCAGATAAGTTGTCATTTCGTTGACCATTGCGCTGTGGTCGTGGTATTTTTTGCCATCCAATAAACCTGAATAAACAGAATTTGGCACAGTCCCATATTTTTTAAACATACGTGCAACCGCATTGCCTTCCGATCCTTCGCTGAAATGTGAGTTTCCACGTTCTTGCACAAATCGACGAGCTTTTTCCACATACTCCCAATACACGGTATATAATTCCGAAATCTTCACTTCTTTTCCTGTCAATCGTTTAACTTCCGATTCGTAGAACGACATGGTTGAAAAACACCAACAGGTACCTGCCCTGCCTTGCGAAAGAGTTGGTGTATGCCAGATTGAATTTTTTTTGTAAAAACTAATTTTGTTTGGCAGTTTCATTCCCGATTGATCCATAAAAAATCGTTTATCAACCTGTTTTGTAGTATTGGTTTCTTCAACCACACTATTGTCTTTCATTATCATTTGCATGAAATAGTTTGGCGCATACTCTTTAAAAATTGCCTTGTCGTTTTGGGCAATCGCCCCAACAGTAATGAAACAAAGGATAATTATTGAAAATACTTTTTGCATAACACTAAAATTTTAATTTATAAATTAATTATTTTTGAATGGCTAAAATTAATATTTTGAAATTGAATTTGCCATAGGATTTCTGATAAATATTTTTGAGATTGAATTAGCCTCATATTCGCTGGTTTGGAAATCAGAAAATGGCTTCCTTTTAATTGAAATTTCTTCCAGGCAAGGAAATATGAAATAAATATTCTTATTCAAATTACCACCATTATTATAACTGCAACAAAATATAACAATGCACAATAGCAGGTAAAATAAAACTAGTAATTACAAAATATTTTACACATTCATATTTAATTCTAAATATAATCTGTATACTTGTTGAAAATATATCTCAATTAAGCATGTTTCAATTAACCAAAAAATACTATGAAAAACAACAACCCCTTGAATTCACACTCAAAAGTATTCTAAATTATATTGAATATAGCCAAATTCTTATATATATAATTGATTAAAACTTTAAGAAGATGACAGATAATTTGTTTTTATATCCCACAGACCTGACAGGTTTTGAAAACCTGTCAGGTCTAAATGGAACTCCATCCGAAATTGGCGACAAAATTGCAGCCCTCGGCGAGAACAACCAACTCGTTGGCAAAACAATTTTCAATGGAGGTTTTACGGCAGTTACTATTTATGGCGATGATTATTATACACCAGGTGTATTGGAAAACCTTGCAATCAACGAAAGCTTTACATTTGAAGTTTGGAACGCCGCCAGCAAATCGACAACACACTACCGGTTTAAGAACTGGGAAAAAGGCAATGGTTTATTCTCATCCAATGAAATAGCTGTGGTTGGTGTTGATGAAGACGAAGAAATAGAAGCTATTATCGAAATTGAGCTTTACCCAAATCCTGGCGACGGAAGGTTTATGCTTGATATTTTATCAACAGTTAGCGGCGATGCCACAATAAAACTTTATGATATTAGTGGCAAACAGGTTTATTACGATATAGTAAATATAATTAAAAGTAAACAAAGCATTAAGCTTGACTTTACTTCTTTAGAAATAGGCACATATACCCTAACGCTTGTTGGAGATGATATTAGCAAACAAGCAAAATTGGTAATTATTAAATAATTTAGTGAGCATCCGGGATATTTCCCGGATGCTTTCCTTAATATTACTGATTAATCTATATGTTTATTTAAGCATTAACTTAATATTATTTGTAATATGAAAGAGTATATAATTTTATTTTTATTTATTTTATCTCCCATAATCACATTTTCCCAAATCCAATTCTATGAACATATAATAATTGAAAATTTAATTCATAACCCTTATTGTGTTTATGTAGCGGATTTGGATGAGGACGATGACCTTGATTTATTGGTAGCATCACATTATGATGACAAAATCAGCTGGTTTAAAAATGACGGCTCAGGAAATTTTATAGAACAAATTATTATAACCACTAATGCAGAATGGGCAATATCGGTTTACGCTATCGACCTGGATGGCGATGGCGATAATGATGTGCTTTCTGCCTCTACATTCGACGATAAAATTGCATGGTACCAGAATGATGGCACAGGAAATTTTGGTCCTCAATTAATAATTTCAACATTAACAGATGATGCAAAATCGGTTTTCTCAATCGATCTGGACGGTGACGGTGATAACGACGTTATATCTGCCTCGGAGGGAGACAATAAAATTGCTTGGTACGAAAACGATGGACAGGGAAACTTTGGGCCACAGCAAATAATAACAACATCGGTTGACAATCCTTTTTCTATTTTTTCAATCGATCTTGATGGTGATGGTGATAATGATGTTCTTTCTGCTTCAGTTTTCGATTTCAAAATCGCCTGGTACGAAAATCTGGGAAACGGGAGCTTTGGCCCTCAACAAATTATCACAACCCAGGCAATGGGGGCACGTTCTGTTTTTGCTATCGACCTGGATGGTGATGGTGATTATGATGTAATTTCAGCATCAGGTATGGATTTCAAAGTAGCATGGTACGAGAATCTTGGAAATGGCCTGTTTGGTATTCAACAGGTTTTATCAACCAATTTCAGACCATCTACAGTTTTCGCTTGCGATATTGATGGGGATGGCGACAATGATATTTTTGCAAATCCTGCAGATTTTGACGAATTAGTTTGGTTCGAAAACAATGGTTTGGGAAGTTTTGGAAACCCGATATTTATTGATTCCTTAAATCATTCTTATGGATTATGTTGTGCCGATCTGGACGATGATGGGAACATTGATGTGGCTGTTACTTACGATTGGGGTAAATTGGCATGGTACCCGAACGACAGTACAGGGAATTTTGGTTCTCAACAGACAGTAACATATTCAATAAACGGTCCTTATACTCTTTATTCAGGCGACCTTGATGGAGATGGGGACAATGATGTGATTTCAGGCTCAAACTCATCTTATGCAAATATTTCATGGTTTAAAA
>JAYENH010000408.1:0-3034 GCA_034721995.1 Bacteroidota bacterium | reverse complement strand
AACTATAAACTTGTAAAACAATAGTTGCGAATGTAGAAAAACCTCATTATATTTATCAGAAATAAAACCCCTTTATTATGAAACAATTTGCCTTTTTTGGAATTGCCTTATTGATGATTATCAATATCAATTATGCCCAGATAAATTTAGACTCCTGCCTTGTTGCCTATTATCCTTTGGATAGTATCCCTATTGATTACAGTCCTTACTCCATTGAGGGAAATATTATAAATGGTGCTTACAGCGATACAGGAAAAAACAATTTGCCAAACACAGCATTTCATTTCAATGGTGTCAACCAATACATCGACTGTGATACAAACCAAAGAGAGATAACAAATAAAGTAACTGTGTCGGCCTGGATAAACAAAACGACCATTAGCAGCGATAATGGCCATGTTGTAACTAAATACCGGGGTGGAAATGGAACCATTCAACAAGGATTTCACATTGTTGTTCGTGCCGACGGACGACCATATTTTGGAGGAAGGCTTGGACAAAGTGGTAGCCCTGGTTTTTATTTTGTATTGGCCGACGAAATCAATGTAGTTGATGGGGCCTGGCATCATCTCCTGGGAACTGTTGATCAAAACGAATGGAATTTTTGGGTCGATGGCTACCATATAGGTACAGATATTGGCAATAGCCCGAATCCATCATTAGTATGCCCCGACATTCTTTCAATTGGATTTTATTGGGAAGTTCAGGCAAAGTTTTTTGATGGCATAATCGACGAAGTACGTATTTATAACAGGATATTGAACAGCGATGAAATTAGCTTGTTATCGGACATCTCGTTTATCGACTCAACTTATTTAATTCAACCCGACACCCAAATAATTAATTTGCCATTTAACTGGAGCATATTTTCAACTTATATCGATCCTGTTTATTCTGATGTCGATAGTGTATTTGTCAATAATATACCTTATGTGGCGATAGTAAAGGATGGAGATGGCTTAATATACTGGCCTCAATTTAGTATAAATTCAATCGGCTCTTTAATTTTAGGTAAGGGCTATCAGATAAAGACTTATGCTTCACAAAATTTAGAGATTATTGGCACACAGGTGCAACCGGAACTATTTACTATTTCACTTCCTGTTGGTTGGAGTATTATCGGGTATTTGCGCGATGTGCCTATTCCAATCGATACGGTTTTTTCATCCATGTCGAATTATATTAATATTATTAAAAACGGCTTTGGTTCTGTCTATTGGCCTATGTTCGGATTAAATATGATTGGCAACATGCAACCAGGCCAGGGTTATCAAATCAGGATGAACACGGCCCAAAACCTAATTTACCCGGCAAATTCACTTACTTTTACAAAATCAACAACAGCACTCAACATTCCCACACATTTCGGATCAGCAAAAAATACCGGCTCAAACATGACTCTCGGAATACCATTATCGGCATGGAATAAATTACCGGCAACTGGCGATGAAGTATGCGTTTACACTCAAACCGGCTTATTGGTTGGCTCAGCTGTATTTTCAGGCGATAATATGGCAATCACAATTTGGGGCGACGATGAATTAACCCATAAACAAGACGGAATGTTTTCAGGCGATAACTTTGTGTTGAAGCTGTTTAGTCAGGAAAAGGATATTGAGGCTGGCCTTTTTGTATCAAATTGGTTCGAAGGAAATGCTGCATACGAAACAAATAAAATTTCGATAATTGGAAAACTTCGTAAACCGGATCAGGGTTTTGAATTATATCAGAATGTGCCAAACCCATTTAACAATGAAACCGAATTTACTTACTATTTGCCTGAAAAATCGCAAACCGAATTTTCTATATACAACTCGTTGGGCGAAAGAGTAATTAAACTTATTGATGAAATGCAGGAAACCGGAAAACATTCCATAAAGTTCGATGCAAGAAATTTACCTGCCGGAACTTATTATTTCAGGATAAAATCGGGAAATTATACCCAAACAAAAAGAATGGCCTTAATAAGATAAGTACAGTGGGATAAATATATTAATTACTTTTATCAGAAATTAAAACCCCTTTATTATGAAACAATTTACCTTTTTTATGATTGCATTTTTGATGACCTTAAATATTAATTATGCCCAGATAAATTTAGACTCCTGCCTTGTTGCCTATTATCCTTTGGACAGTATCCCAATTGATTACAGTCCTTACTCCATTGAGGGAAATATTATAAATGGTGCTTACAGCGATACAGGAAAAAACAATTTACCCAATACAGCTTTTCATTTCAACGGTATCGACCAGTATATTAATTGTGGTACAAACCAAAGAGGGATTACTGATAAGGTTTCGGTTTCGGCCTGGATAAAAAAAACTATCAATAGTAGCAACAGTGTTCACATTGTAACTAAATATCTCGGTGGTACGGGTACAATACAAAGGGGATTTCACATGGTGCTTGGGAATGGACACCCGATGTTTGCAGGAAGACTTGGTCTAAGCGGTAGCGCTGGTTATAATATGATTTGTGCTAATGAAATCTATGTAAACGATGGTTTATGGCATCACTTCTTGGGAACAGTAAATCTTAATGAATGGAATTTTTGGGTCGATGGAAACCATATAGGAACAGATATAGGTAATACCCCCAATCCATCTTTAGTCTGTTCTGATATTCTCGCAATTGGTTTTTATCCCGAAGTTCAAGATTATTTTTTTAATGGAATTATTGATGAAGTAAGGGTTTATAACAGAGTATTGAACAATGCTGAAATTAGTTTATTGTCAGATATTTCATTTATCGATACTACATACTTTATTCATCAGGATACTCAATTAATTGTTATGCCCCAGCTTTGGAGTATATTCTCCACTTATATCACACCGGTACATGCTGAACTTGACAGTGTTTTGTCGGGAATAGTTTCTAATGTAGAGATTATTAAAGATGGTAATGGAATGATATTTTTACCACAGTTTGGTGTAAATCAAATTGATTCTTTAACATTAGGTTATGGCTACCAAATAAAGCTTAGTACTTCTCAAACTATTCAGGTTGTTGGCACTCAGGTTTATCCTGAAGTAT
>JAYENH010000407.1:0-3051 GCA_034721995.1 Bacteroidota bacterium | reverse complement strand
GTAAGTTCAGCGAGAGCTTCGCTTTGAGCGAAACCCTCGCTTGCCATTGCCTGCGGCAAATTAATAGCAGGTATTTATTATTTGAGAATAACAGGAAATGGAAAATCAGTTACGTGGAAAATTGTGAAACAATAAACAAAAGAATTGAATTAAAAATAATAAAAATGAAAAATATTTCTTATAAATTAATAACCATAACAATATTTCTATTTTTTTCTTTAGTAAACTACAGTCAACCATCATCGTGGAACTGGGTGAATACAGGTGTAAACCATACTATTTCAGTCTATTATTCAACAATATTTACAATTGACGATTCACAATCTACCAATATGGATTATTGGATTGGAGTATTTTTTACAGATATTAACGGAGAGTTGCAATGTGGTGGCTATTATCAGTGGACTGTAAATAATAATATAGCCATATCAGCATGGGGTGAGGATGGTTATGGTTTACCAGGATTTAGACCAGGTGAAGAGTTTGTATTTAAAGTATTTACATTTAATGGTCAGGACAGCATTATTTACGATTCTCATTCAACATTTTGGGAGACCTACCCTTATACCGGTACGAACACTTATTTTACAAATGGATATTCTTCATTTAAATCCTTAAAAGCTATTTCGCCAAGGTCAGTTCAATCACAGGTTATTCAGTTGTTAACTAACTGGAGTATTTTTTCAACATATTTAATTCCGTTGCATAATGATATTTCACTTTTGTTAAATCCTGTTAATAATAACCTGGTACTTGTTAAGGATGGAAACGGCCAGGTCTATTGGCCATTTTTTGGTTTAAATATGATTGGCAATATTGCACCCGGCAAAGGCTACCAAATAAAAATGGCTGCTGCTGATACCCTCCATGTCGAAGGTTCATTAATAAACCCTAATGTTTTTGAGCTTGAATTGCAGGCAGGATGGGACATAATTGGTTACATACTTACTAAGGCAAAACCTGTTGAGGATGTGTTATTACCAATTATCAACAATGTTGAAATAGTTAAGGATTACAATGGCAATGTGTACTGGCCCGTATTCGGATTAAATATGATTGGAAATATGTACCCCGGCCAGGGATACCAAATAAAAACATCGGTGGCCGATACATTAATATTTGGCGAAAGCCGGGATATTGCGGCACTATGCCCACCCACTGTAAGCGATTTCGACGGAAACCAATACAACACAGTTTTAATTGGCCACCAGTGCTGGTTGGCCGAAAACCTTAAAACAAGTCATTATTCTACCGGCGATTCAATTCCTAATGTAACTAATACTTACAATTGGGAAAACCTGTCAACAAATGATTTGGCCTGGAGCTATTACGATAATTCATCATCTTACGGAAATACTTATGGGGCATTGTACACATGGGCTGCTGCCATGAACGGGGCACAGGCTTCAGGCAGCGGGTTAAACAGGATTCAGGGTATTTGTCCCAACGGTTGGTATTTGCCCGCCGAAAGGGATTGGGAAGAACTGGCCGATTATATCAATTTACAAAATGGCTACTACGAACGTGATTTATGGTTTTGGAAAGGAGTAGGAGGCCATTTAAAATCTACAACAAACTGGTACTACTATGGAATAGGAACCGATGACTATAGCTTTACCGGCCAGGCTGCCGGTAAACGCGACTACGAAGGACAGTTCTCGTTATTGACCGAAAGTGGCTATTGGTGGACAGCAAGCCAAACCAATTCCGATTTGGCACGGGTAAGGAAACTATTTTACCGCAACGATAATTTTTTCAATTTCGACCATAAAAAAGAGAACGGATTTAGCGTTCGTTGCTTGCTTGATACATGCACGGTTTACCCATATCCGGCAGCTATTGCAGGTAGCGATTCGTTAAACATGCCCGATACTTCAATAATTCTACAAGGCAATACTCCGCTTATCGGTACAGGCTGCTGGTCAGTTGTTAATGGTACGGGAGGGATTATTTCCGATGAAAATAACCCTAACTCAATATTTAGCGGATTGGAAAACCACGAATACAAATTGGTGTGGTCAATCAGTAATGGCTGTGGTTATTCGGGCGATACTATTTCGGTTAGTTTTCAGTGCCTGAACCCGCCAAGCCAGGCCAATGCCGGCCCCGACCATCTAAACCTTATCGATACATTTACTATATTACAAGCAAACACACCAATTATGGGTATCGGACATTGGGTCATAATTAGTGGTACAAATGGAACCATATCAGATATTAATAATCCATCTGCTCAATTCAGTGGTTTGCACTTACATGAGTATTGCCTTGTTTGGACAATCGGGAATGTATGCTACAACACTTACGACACGGTTTCAATTTCATTTTCTTGCGGTTTGCCCCCCAGCTTGGCAAATGCCGGCATAGACCAGATAAATTTACCTGATACATTTACAGTACTTCAGGCAGATACTCCAACTATCGGAATCGGCCATTGGGAATTAATTGATGGTATTGGTGGCGTAATTGCCAATTCAATAAACCCATCCTCAGCATTTTCAGGAATACAAGGTCATGAATATTTGCTTACATGGACAGTCGAAAATAAAAACCAATGTGAAGCAAGCATTGATACAGTTCTTATAAGTTTCTTATGTCTTGCGCCGCCAAATCAGGCAAATGCCGGAAACGACCAACTTAATCTTGTCGATACTTTTGCTATTTTACAGGCAAATACACCTGTTAACGGCCCTGGTACGTGGATAATACTTTCCGGTACAGGTGGTGAAATTATGGATATTAATAATCCACAAACACAATTTAGCGGATTGGCTTTACACGTTTATCAATTGGCCTGGACAATAGGAAACCTGTGCTGGTCGACTACCGATACTGTTTCTATTGGTTTTTCGTGCGGGCTTCCTCCTACACAGGCCAATGCCGGCCCCGACCAATTAAACCTTGTTGATACTTTTACAAATTTGCAGGCAAATACGGCAATATCGGGCACAGGTGAATAGTCGGTAATTTCCGGCACAGGTGGGTTTATTAGCGATATTTACAATCCGTCATCAAATTTTTACGGATTAGAAGCACACGACTATAGCCTTA
>JAYENH010000406.1:0-3055 GCA_034721995.1 Bacteroidota bacterium | reverse complement strand
TCAGCATTAATAAGCGAAATAGATATTAGTAATCTCGAAAACGGAATTTACTTTTTGCAGATAATAAATGAAAAGACAAAACAGGTTAACTATCATAAAATTATTATTTTAAAATAATAATCGTGGTTTCCGTTCTTATTTCTTCGATTTATATAATGCAATCCACGCCTGGCCAATCTCGAACCTTTGCACTAATTCCAGTCCCGATTTTTCAGGCAAATCCCAATCGCTTTTTGGGGTATCGTAATTCGAAAAAATGTAGTAATCGGCTTTATCGGAATAAGGATGTAAGAAATTCTTGAAATTATTACCTTCTTCAACATAGCCACAAAGAGGCTTCGTAAGCATTTCACGGGTATTAAAACCAGCATAAATTAATTTTTCCTGAATATTGATCGATGTCATATAATCGGACATGGCCATATTCGCTTTTACTGCATTTACGTAACCCAGGTTGTGATCGCTACCCGTTTTTTTTTGCAGAACAGGAATTTGAAGCACCAAGGCTACAAGTGTAAATCCAATAATCAGATATCTATTTTTAAAAACCTGTAGGATTATGCTAAACATCAAAATCAGGAATAATGGAATGATGCTCATAATGTACCTGTTCGAGAAAAAATTTACCGAACTAACCAGCATAAAACCTACTATGAACGCAAATAGTGAAAACAATTCTGCTTTGTGTTTGAATTTTTGTTTTCGGATTATTCCATAAATCAATAACAAAAGCGCAGAAAAGAATAATAGGTTACGGCCCTGGTAAATAAATATGTATGCTCCGTAGCCTTCGGTTAAACGGTTAATTATTGTATTGATGTCGAAAGTTACAAAGCCCGTGTGCCCGGGAAAAAGAAACCAACCATGATAAAAATATTGGACTATGAGATATGAAAAAAGCACAAGCACCGGAGAACCAACTACAAACAGAGATTTTATCACTTTCAGGGGTTGGCTTAAAATAATATCTTTTTGCCTGATGATTTCGAGGATGAAAGCCACAAAAATAATTGCCACCCCGGTTTCCTTTGTAAAAAGCATAAATGTGGCACTGAAAAAGTACAGGAGCATTTTTTGTTTCAGAAAAAAATAAACACTTAAAAGTACAAACAGGGCAAGCATTACTTCGGGCAATACCAAAGCCGACTGGGCCAAAAAAATGGGTTGCATAAGCAAAAGCAAAACCGATGCAAGCGCTGTTTTTTTATCGAACAGTTTTGTTCCGGTAACATAAAGTGCCACAATCAATAATAAAGAAATAAACAATGCAAATACATGACTTGCCGTAATTGTGTTCCCAAATATTTTTAGCCAACCCGCTGCCAAAAAATGAAACAGCAAAGGGTGTCCCCGTGAGTAATGCACAGGCAGGCCATCGGGGAGCAGGCTCAGGCCATTTTGTGCCATTAACCTGACGGCAGGGCCATAAACCCAGGCCTCGTCCCAATAATACGGAAGTGTTAGATGCGGAATTTTAAAAATTACAAAAGCCAGCGTTGCCAACAGCACAATAATGACATTCAGGTTTTTACTTATAAATTGCATTAATCCAAATTTTGTATTGATCACGTATTCAGTAAGTTCGTAAATAAATGAGTTTAAAACCTCAAAGATAGTTATCAAATACTTATTTCCTCTAAAATAAGAGATTCAGGAAAATATTTCGCATTTCTTATTTTACAGTTTATCTGGGTTAGGTTTTAGTATTTTCTTACAAAGCCTATTTCCATTATCTTTGTTGTTAGGAAAAAAGTATGTTTAGACAATTTCAAATACAAATTCTTGAAGTAATGCAATTATTTTGCTTTGTTTTAATCTTCTCTTTTGGGGTTAATAATACCATTCAGGCAAGCGACCAAAACTTAGACAGTCTTCTAACAGTAGCTAATGCTATTGAGAATGACAGCAATCGTTTAAAAGCATTTTTCGATATTGCGCAAAATTACAGAACTATTAATGCTGATACTGCAATTTATCTACTAAAAGATATAATTGAAAAGTCATCGGATGGCAAATTTTCTAATATGTATTACAATGCTACATTGTTACTCAGCAATGCATATCAAAATATTGGTAATTATACCGAAGCTATTAACTTGGTACTTGAATTATTAAAGCTTTACGAAAAGGAAGGCGATATAGATAAGCAAACTAAATGCCTTCTTGATTTGGGGGAACTTTGCCGTGCATCACAGCAATTCGATGCAGGTATCGCATATTTAAATCAGGTAATTAGGATAACGAAAAAAACCAAAAATTTAAAATTGCTGTGTTTTGCATATAATCGATTGTCGGCAATATATTACGAATATCCCAATCCGGAACTCACATTGGCATATATCGATTCGGCCATATCTAAATGTGAAGAAATCAGTTATATCGAACTTATGCCAACTAATCTTGACATTCTGGGTGCCGCTTACTCTATGCAAAAAGACTATGCCCGGGCTATTCCAACTTATTTCAAATCAATTGAAATAAATAACAGTTTTGGAGAAGACGAAGAAGACAATATAAATACATACATCAATTTAGCCAGAGCCTATTATTATACTGAGAAGTACGATTCGGCCCTTATATTTGCCCAAAAAGCATTTTCGTTTGCAAACGAATCCAATATCCCGATTTATGAAGAAAATTCGGCATTTCTTTTATCTCTGATTTATTCTGCAACTGATGATTATAAAAATGCTTTTAATTTTCTTAACTCTACTATGAATATCCGAAATTTTCTTTTTAATAAAGAAAAAAACTCACAAATTTCGGAATTGAACAAAAAGTTCGAAACAGAGAAAAAGGAAAAAGAAATTAAAAACCAAAAACTAATTATCAGAAATAAAGAAATCTATAATTCCTTTTTGATTGTTAGCATATTCTTCCTGCTTGCTTTAATCTTAGGAATATTATTTTTTGTAGTAAATACAAAGAAGAAAAACAAACTTCTTGAAGATAAAAACGCAGAAATTGCAGCGCAACGAGATGAATTGCAGTATTTTGCCGATGAGCTTGAAAAAGCAAACAAGCAAAAAGATCGGTTCTTTTCAATTATTGCCCA
>JAYENH010000405.1:0-3068 GCA_034721995.1 Bacteroidota bacterium | reverse complement strand
AGGCCGTATCCTTACGATGCCTAAGGTAATTTTCTGTCCTGTTTAGTAAAACTATCGCCTTATCGTAGTGGGAACAATGTATAAAGTATTCTATTTGCAGAATATCGGTACAGGCCAATTGTTTAAGGTCATTGATTTCACGATAGTAGTATCGGGCAGAATCGATAAAATTAATTAAATTTTTCAACGACCTGTTTGCAAGCCTTGTTTGAACGACTGTATAATATGATAATGCCAGCAAATTGTTATCGCCTGAAGCACGGGCAATTCTCAATGCCTCTTTGGCTAATTTTTCAGCTTCGGTAAAATTTGATAGATATTGATAATAAAGTGCTTTTTCAGATAAAAATTCGACTTTGTTTTTTGATGACCAGTTTTTTTGTTCTGTATTTGAAAAGGAATTAATTATTAATTCTGTTTTCTTAAATTCATTCTGAATCCTATAATTTTTTGCTAACAGTATTTCCGAATAGACATATAAATCCTCAAATCGATTCTGTTTTGTCAACAATTGGGATCTTTTAAAAACCTCTTGTGCGTCGGCATACCTGTTTGTCTTCTGAAGATGAATACCATAATCAATCAACAAACTGCAAAATTCTGCGCTTTCATTCGAGAATACAAACTTTTCAATTGCACCATAAAACAACGAATCGGCATAAGAATCACTATCGCATCGCGATGCACAAATTGCCATGAAATGCTGTGCCGGTAAATCGGTAGAATCATTTTTGTTTTCAATATCATTACTAACTTTCAAATACTCTTCGAATTCTTCGAGCGATTCGGCATATCGAAAATCAGAATAATATTGCATCGCTGTTTTGTAATGCAATGCTGCTTGCTTTGATTTATCTATTAGGCAGGAATAAAAAATCAGCATTATAAAAACAACAATAACCGTATTTATCATCTGCCTCACAAAAAAGCTTTTGTCGAACTCTAATTTATAAGAATCTATTTTTTTATGCATATCCCAATTACCCTTGCGCCAAAATTACCTACTTTTAAGAGAAAAAAAAATGCAATTTTATTTTTCTGATATTCAATTTGTTACGAACGATAATATTTTTTTTTCACTTTTTAAGGTTAGGTTTGGGTGTTTTTTTACACTAATAGGTAGAGACAAGTAATTAATGAAAAAACGAAACCTGAAAATATTGATTGTTGAAGACAATAAGATTAATCAGCTTATTTTAAAGCAATTATTATTGAATAATGATCATTTAGTATTCGTAGCAGAAAATGGGCAAAAAGCAATTGAGGAAGTAGGGACAAACAATTTCGATATTATATTAATGGATTTAATGATGCCGGTAATGAATGGTTTTGATGCAACAAAAGAAATAAGAAGAACAGAAACAAAAAGAATCCCCATTGTTGCAGTAACATCAAATATATTAAACAACGAAGAAATACGCTGTCAGGAATTGGGAATGGATGGTTTTATTGCAAAACCGATATCAGCCTACCATTTAAAAAACGCATTTGCACAAGTTGGATTATTATTTTAATTTTTACTTCAAAGAATCCAAAGGATGATAAAAGCAAAAATACTATCCAACATAAGAAATGGAGATGAAGAGGAATTAGGACATTTATATGTAAAGTATAAAGATGAGTTTATAAAGTTTGCCATAAAAAATTTCGATGTTGGCGAAGAAGTAGCAAAAGACATTTTTACCGATTTACTGATTGATTTTAGAAACAGCATTGTAAGAGGAAAACTAAAACAAATTGAGGTAAGAATAAAAACATATTTATTTAGTATCGGACGCAACATGTTAATTAAACATATTAAAGAACAACCAAAAGAAAATATTGATAAATACAACGATACATTAATTGATGAAGAAGGAATAAATAATGATGAACAAAATGAGATTTTACTTAGCCTTATCGAAACCCATTTACCAAAACAATGTGGCAAAATACTTAAACTCTATTATTATGATTGCCGTAGTTACAAACAAATACAAAACTGGCTCAATTATTCCAGTGTTGAATCGGTAATGAACCAGAAATCAAAATGCATAAAACAATTGAAGAAGATGGTAAAATTAGTTGAGGTACAATATAAACTTTTTAATTAAGATGAATAAATTTGAATTAATAGATAACTTTTTGATGGGCAGGCTCGACGAGCAGGAAATGCAATCGGTAAAGGATAGGATTTCCACCGACACCGAATTTGCAGAGACAGTTGCAGAGCATATGAAAATAATAAAGCTTATCAGGGTGCATGAAGAAAACAAAATACGTAGGAAGTTTTCTGAATTAGATGAAACTCAAAACACCGGAAAGCAGGTTAAAAAAGTTTACATGATACGCACCCTGGCTGTTGCAGCAAGCATTAGCCTGATATTAATATCCTACTTTGCATTTTTCAGCAATAGTTTCAACAAAATAGAAGGAAACGAAATTGCCTCAAATATGCCCTACGTATGTGAATATTTACAACCACCAATTAATTATTTCATGCAGCGAAGCAGAGGTCGCTCCGAAGAAAATAAATTATCGGATGCTATGCTTTTGTATGATAATCAACAATATAAACAAGCCTCAATTATTTTCGACGAGCTACTCCTTACCGATTCAAACAAAGTAAATGTTTTATTTTATGGAGGTGTAAGTTATGCAAAGTCAAATCAACCAAAAAAAGCACTTGAATGTTTTATGGAAACAGAAACGAAAGAAAATATCTTCAGTCAGGAACTGCAATGGTATAAAAGCTTAATTTACTTAGATACAGGTGAAATTGAAAAAGCGAAAGAATTACTTTACGGTATAATCAATTCAGAATCGAAATACCAAAAAGATGCAGAATTGATATTGTTAAACATCAAATAACACAATAATAATGTTTGAAAAACTATAATCACCAAAGTCCATTTTATTTATGGTTCGCAGGTTCATCAAATCCCACATAGAGATATTGCTGAACAAACTCTCCTTCCCTTGGTGTTCCTGCGAATCTGTTCTTTTAACTTATAGTAAACAAAAAATAAATTTACGAATATCCCTAATCCCAATATGATTCGCAGGTTCGTCAAATCCCACATAGAGAT
>JAYENH010000404.1:0-3074 GCA_034721995.1 Bacteroidota bacterium | reverse complement strand
AGGCCGGCAATTGAGGGATAAAAAGTATTTCCCGTTACTCCATATCCAGAATAGATACCTCCTGTTGGTGTGGCTATTGGCAGAGCTATGAATGGCGTGTCGATGCTCACCGAATCGGGTGTGAAAGACGAAATGCTTACCGCAGGCGCAGGAATGACAACCAACGGAAGTTCCTCGATACTATCGCAACCCTGGACAGAGTGAAAGCTTGCAAAATATACCCCGCTTGTGTCAAGCAATTGGCCATAAAAATCATAAGGTTCCCCTTCGCAAATCTCAACGGTATCGACAGGGAAATAAGTTTGGTAATGCTCCAGACTGATAATATTTATACTATCGCCTCCGAGCGAATTCTGTAAAGTATCGTAATAATAACCCGGCAGGTTGACCCAATTGCCGAAAACAATAGCACTGTCTTCGGCACAAATAACAATTGTATCAATCAGGTTGTTGAGCGTGTTTTCCAGCCACTTAACAGTAGAATAAAGAGGCAATGCCAATACAATATCATTGTCGTTATCATTGTCGATATCGCTTATGTGTATATCCAATATCTTTCCTCCGGTATAATCTACATTCTGCAACTGACCAAAATTCCCAGATCCTAAATTTTCGAACCAAACCAATCTTCCCAAGTTTCCCGAATTATAACTTGATATATTAGGGGCGGTAAAAATATCTTTATCCCCATCGTTATCTATATCTGTTGCAACAATTGTATAACTCAAATTTTCGATGTATGAGATAAAAGTGGGAGTCGTAAAATTTCCCAAACCATCATTTTGATACCAACCTATAAAATCATTTGAAGTCAAAATTTCTCTTACACTATATAAAATATCTATGAACCCATCACCATTCAAATCAGTTAAATGAAGGTCTATTGCCCCAATACTTTGATTTACGTATTGAACAGGGAGGAAATTTCCAGTACCATCGTTTACAACTATTGATATTATATACCCACTTCCAAATACAATATCAGGATAACCGTCATTATTTAGGTCAGCAATATCGAAAGTGTTTAAACCTGTTAAGCTGGAAATGAATTGCAAAGCTCCGAAATTACTGTTCCCCAGGTTTTTTGCCCAATGAACAGCATCACCAGAAGCACCACTACCTATATTGCCAATAATATCAGTTAAGCCATCTCCATCTATATCCTTGGCCATAAGAAGGTTTGTATTTCCAAAAGCTCCCGGTATATTCTGTGGGATATCGAAATTGCCATTTTGCATGTTTTTGTGCCATGCGATGCTATCGGACCAGGCACCGGAAACAACATCTGTAAACCCATCGTTGTCAAAATCGGCTGCATATACCGAATTTGCTTCAAAACTGGAATCTGAAATAACTTTTTGCAAGGAGAATTCTTTGTTGCCCAGATTTTTGTACCAGGCAACTTTACTATCCCCTTTCGATGCAGAAAGGATATCGGTTTTTCCATCGTTGTCGAGGTCGGTTGCAAAAACATCCTTTACATCAACAGCGGCATTGGCAATTGTCTGGTTAAGATCGAAACTGCCGGTACCACGATTTATATAAACCTCAATAGAAGAAGCTTTATCAGCTCCGGCAACTATATCCATAAATCCGTCGCCGTCTAAATCTCCGGCATAAACCCCACAAGGTCCATCAATGGTATTGCTTATTAATTGCTGGGGACCAAAAATTCCGTTTCCAAGGTTTTCCTGCCATACAAGCGAGTCCTGATACCATGAAGTCATAACCATGTCCAAATCATTGTCATTATCAAAATCGGCAGGAAAAAAATATCTTGGGATCACAAGTGAATTGTTTATGATGTTTTCCGGAGAAAAACTTCCGCCTCCAAGGTTTTTATGCCAGGTAATTTTATCGTTTCCGTTACCATAAGCGTGGCATGAGATAACATCCGGTAGGCTGTCGTTGTCAATATTTGCTGCCATAACGGTAAAAGCCCCTTGTGCAGTATTGGTAATTATTTGTTCTGATCCGAAAGTTCCTCCACCCAGGTTTTTATACCAGGCTATTTTATTATCAGAATAGGAAGAAGAAATAACATCAACTAAACTGTCATTATCCAAATCGGTTGCCCAAATACCACTAGCACTAAGAGCATTTGTGCTAATTATCTGTTGTGTCCCAAAATTCCCGTTACCGAAGTTTTTGTACCAGGCTATTTTATTATCAAACCAGGAAGCAGAAATAACATCGATTAAGCTGTCATTATCTAAATCAATAGCAAAAACCGATGAAACGAAATCAACATTGTTGCTGATTGTTTGAGGCGGTTCAAAATTTCCGTTACCAAGGTTTTTATACCAGCTTAAATGGTTATATCCTCCGGTTATCACATCAATATTTCCGTCATCATCAATGTCTGCAACATATCCTCCATTGAAGTTTTCATCCTTATCACTAATTACAATTAAGCTGTCGAAATAACCGTTTCCGTCATTCCTGTACCAAGCAAGTAAGTGGTCATTATGATAAAATGCCAGTAAATCCAAATCACTATCATTATCGATATCAGTAAGGGTAATTTTACCAGGAGACGATCCACGGGTAACATTATGAGGGATAAATGATTGTTGGGAAATGGCAAAACTACTTATTAGTAGAAAACAAATTAAAAGTGTAAAATTCTGTTTCATGATTTTATTTTTTAGTTAAATCCGGTATTGCAATAGTATTTATCCTACTATGCAATACCGGAAATTAATTCAATTATCAAGGGTTAATTTCAAACCATACGTGTTCAGATGAACCTTGTGCTGAATAATTAGAAAAATAGAATTGATGATAAGTTGATGGAGGTGTTATTAGTGGTGAAACATCAACAGAAGTAGTGACTCCAGAGCTAACAGCAATATAACCTACAGTTCCTCCTGAAATCCATACACATTTACATCCTCTTAAATTTACGTCATCTTCATCGAAATCGTAACTTGCATCATAAGTATTACCTGCTGTTACTGTAAAGACAGTAGGGGAAGAACCAGCGTTTGGAGTTACCGACTGATTGAATTGAACGGAACAAACATAATCCTCGTTAGTAGTGTTTTTTACTTCAACAGCAATTTCTGATTGTG
>JAYENH010000403.1:0-3075 GCA_034721995.1 Bacteroidota bacterium | reverse complement strand
GTAAAATTCCTTCCTTCCGTAGAGTTAATGTAGAATGATGTTCCAAGCACTTCAATAACAAGTTCCGCTGTCTCAACAATAAATGGTTTTGATGGCATCCGCTCAACATTAAAGAATGCTTCACCTTCAAGTTTAACTTTTCTTTCAAGTTCATCCTTCTTGTTATATTTTAGCTTCGAATTCTGGTTAAGGGTAATCACAGAACCATCCGGCAAGACAGATTCAACAACATTATTTCCTGCGACATAGCTTTCATTCATAGCATTGTTTGAATACCAAAATAGAGAATAGCCAATAGAAATAATCGCAACAACTGCGGCAGCATACCTGTAAAAGGTTCTCATATTGAATCCCCTGGTTGTCGATTCAGGTTTTGTATCGATCTTCTGAAGAAGCTCTGTAAGGGCAGACTCTGTATCAACTTTAGCATGATTTTCTTTTGCTACCGATGAAAGTTCCCAGGCTGTTCTCATCTCATTGAATAGTCGAACGTGAGCAGGGTCATCCTTCACCCAAACTTCCAGCCTCTTAATTTCGTCTGCATCAGCTTCACCGGCAAGGTATCTTGCTATCAGCTCATCCCAATCGATATGTTTGTTATCATTATTCATTTCCTGCTATCAGTATACACATCATGTATTATAAACCCCCATTCAACATTGATAAAATAATCATTAAAATAATAAATACCTTGTCTTTAAGCTCATTCCTGAGTATTCGCAAAGCTTTTGAAATCTGATTTTCTACGGTCTTTATCGAGATATTCAGGTCATCAGCTATTTCCCTGTATTTAAGTCCGTTTATTTTACTCAGAATAAAAATCTCCCTGCACTTTTCCGGTAGTTTCTGTAAAGCATCCTCAATTTTCTTTTTGAGATCCGACATATCGTCCTCATCATCAATAAATACTTCATTTCCGGCAATCTCAATATCCAGGATATAGCTGTTATATTTTTTCTTGTCTCTTAGGAAATTAAGGCACCGGTTCCTCACCGAGGTAAAAAGATATGATTTCAACGACTTGTTCATATCAATCTTTTCACGATTGTCCCATAGGTTCACAAACACAAGCTGCACAACTTCCTTTGATGAATCATGATCGCCAATGATTGAAAGACTGAAATTTATAAGCCCGGGATAATATTCCCTGAAGACTTTCGCAAGATCAGCCTGTGTGAAATTTTTATGTGGTTTTAACTGAGTCAACCAGTAACAATATTGTTTGAATATTAAAAGTACAATAATAATGAATAAAATTAAGACATCTTGTAAAAGGATACGTTTGATCATTTAATCGATAATCGTAGGTATCTCAAAAGTGACTCTCGTTCCCGCCCGCTCGGCAAAGTTTAGCGAAAGGTAACTTCGGCAAGTTGCTCCCGTCATAGCAAACTACTGTTTGTTCACCCAAAATCGGGATCAATGGGGGCAGATAATATTAACGACGATTCAAAAACCCACCTGTACAAGAAAGTTCTTGAGTGCATAAACACCGATGAATTATACCGCTTGAAAACCGACAAAAAGAAAAAAAAGCTTTTATTCAACAAGGTATAGAAAGTTAGGGCAGTAGCTATAATCACAATACAGGATATAAACAAAATGGTTCTGTCGCAATAATACAAATTGATTTCAAAATCACAAATTATTCTTCATTAAGCAGCCAAAGATTTGAGTCTCAATTTGAAATAAACGGCCTGAAGAATTATGGCTTTTAGATAGCGATGATGCTTGAACATATAATCTAAGCTTTAGTTGAAAGCAAATTTAGTTATTTTTTGCTTGTTTTCTTTAGTCGTTGTATCAAATACCGTAACCAAACTTCCTTTATAATTTATGCCTCGGCACTAAAGGAAATAGCTTGAAACAATACATACGTGCAGGAAAACCGATGCTGATAAAAAAATATAGTGTTATGAAATAAAATATGTATATGAAGGCTTAGTGAATATTGTCATGAAATAAAATTGAACTTACAACAAAAATTATAAAAAAAATCGGTAGTGGTATATATTTATATTTTTCTGTCATTTATCAAATTACGCACAACCCCACAATATATAAACTCTAAACTTCAACCTCGTCCAGTTCAACCCGTAGATTTTCGATGATAAAAGTTTGGCGTTCGGGAGTATTTTTACCCATGTAAAATTCCAGAAGTTTTAAGACCGATTCGTCTCGTTTTTGAATAACGGGTTCGAGTTGTATGTTATCTCCTATGAAATATTTAAACTCTCCCGGCGAAATTTCGCCCAATCCTTTAAAGCGGGTAATTTCTGCTGTCTTGCCCAAATTACGTAAAGCATTTTCTTTTTCTAATTCAGAATAACAATACTTTGTATTTTGTTTATTTCGTACCCTGAACAATGGTGTTTGCAAAATATACAAATGCCCCTTTCGGATAAGCTCTGGAAAAAACTGTAAAAAGAAAGTTATTAATAACAGGCGGATGTGCATTCCATCGACATCGGCATCGGTAGCAATAATAACATTGTTATAACGGAGGTTTTCAATTCCTTCTTCAATATTTAATGCGGCCTGTAAAAGGTTGAATTCTTCGTTTTCGTAAACAATTTTCTTGGTCAGGCCATAAGTATTCAGTGGTTTTCCTTTTAAACTAAAAACTGCCTGAAAGTTTACATTCCTCGATTTTGTAATTGAACCGCTGGCCGAATCTCCCTCGGTAATAAATATGGTCGATTTTTCTCTTTCGGATTTATTAGAATTATAGTGTACCCGGCAATCGCGAAGTTTTTTATTGTGAATATTTGCCTTTTTTGCACGTTCGCGGGCAAGTTTCTTAATGTTAGACATGGCCTTCCTTTCCTTCTCCGAATCATGGATTTTTTGTAATAAAGCCTCGGCTATTTCCTGATTTTTATGCAAAAAGTTATCTAAGCTAACTCTAATAAAATCGTTTATAAAGTTACGCACCGAAGGGCCTTCGGGGCCAATATCTTTCGATCCCAACTTGGTTTTGGTCTGCGATTCGAAAACCGGCTCTTCAACTTTTATGCTTATGGCTGCAGTAATTCCGGTGCGAATATCTGAAGCATCGAAATCTTTTTTATAGAA
>JAYENH010000402.1:0-3075 GCA_034721995.1 Bacteroidota bacterium | reverse complement strand
AATTGTAAATCTTCAATCAAAAAAAAAAAGCCTCGCTGCAATGATGCAACGAGACTTAACATTTACTAATCAACTACAACTATCATTATTCTGAAACAACTTTAAATTCAATATCAACAACAACCTCGCGGTGTAGTTTGATTTTTGCATTGTATGTGCCAACTTCCTTAACAATATCGCCTTCAATGCTAATACTTTTCCGATCGATTTCAAATCCTTTTTTGGCAATTGCCTCTGCAATTTGAATTGTATTGACCGATCCGAATATTTTGCCGGTAGAGCTGGTTTTTGCACCAATCGAAAGTTTTTTAACTTCGAGTTGGGCTGCAAGTTTCAATGCTTCCTCTTTCAATGCAGCTTCTTTGTGTGCCTTCTGCTTAATATTCTCGCTATGTACTTTTCTTACCGAAGGAGTAGCTAACATAGCAAATCCTTGTGGAATTAAATAATTTCTTCCATAGCCTGATTTCACTTTAATAATATCGTCCTTTAGGCCTAAATTATTGATGTCTTTTTTAAGAATAATTTCCATTTTAAATCCCTCCTTTTTCTATTTCATCATATCTGTAACATACGGTAGCAAAGCCAAATGGCGGGCTCTTTTAATAGCCTTACCAATTTTTCTCTGATATTTCAAAGATGTTCCGGTTAAGCGACGGGGTAGAATTTTCCCCTGCTCGTTGAGAAATTTCTTTAAAAATTCAGGGTCTTTGTAATCAATATACTTGATTCTGTTTTTCTTAAAGCGACAGTACTTCTTTTTTTGTACTTCGACTGTAGGTGGTGCTAGATACCTTATTTCTGATCCATTCTGTGCCATTACTTTGCCTCCTCTGTTTTTTCTTCCAATTTTTTCCTTCTTGTTTTTTCTCTGTATGCAACCGCGTATTTATCCATTTTAAAGGTAAGGAAACGAATAAACCTTTCGTCCCTTCTATAAGCCGTATCCAGAATTTCCAGAATTTCAGGTTCGGCCTGGAATTCAATTATATAATAAAAACCAGTTGTTTTTTTCTGAATCGGGTAAGCAAGTTTTCGCAATCCCCAGTTCTCCTCGTTGACAATTTTTGCTTTATTGTCTTTGAGAACGTCTAAAATTTTTTGAACCGCTTCCTTCATCTGAGCTTCAGATAAAACGGGAGTTACAATGAAAACGGTTTCATAATGTTTGTCCATAATTAAACTTTTAAAATTAAATTTATAATTGGGCGGCAAAAGTATATATTATTCATTTCTTAAACAATAGCTGCATAAGAGAATTTTCTGAGTGATAAAATGATTCGATTTTAACCCAATCAAGCTTTTGAGCAATCAAGCTTATTATCAAAAAACATCATCCTCGTCTGGCACATTAATTACCTCCTTTATTTCGGGCAACATTTGTTTTAAGGTAAATTCTACTCCAGCTTTAAGGGTTTGAATACTCATGGGGCATGTTCCACATGCCCCTAAAAGTTTCACCTTCACAACCATGTCGTCGGTAATTTCAACAAAAGTAATATCGCCACCATCAGCTTGAAGGTAAGGTCTTATTTTATCCAATCCCATATTGATTCTTTCTATGGTGTTGTGATTTATCTTTGAATTAGTCATTTCTTCAAATTATTTTGCTGCCGAGCAGCCATCCATATTAGTTATTTCAACCTTTTGTGTAGGATTTGTTTTCCTGTTACGAATATCGATTTGGTTGATTACTTTTTCGGCAAGTTCAGTAAAGGCACTGCTAACAATAGAATTTGCATCAAGTGCTGCAGGTTTGCCTGTATCGCCCCCTTCACGAATTGATTGCACAATCGGAATTTGCCCCAATAATGGAAGTCCCATTTTTTGTGCTAATTGTTTGCAACCATCTCGTCCGAAAATATAATACCGGTTATCGGGCAATTCATCTGGCGTAAACCACGCCATGTTTTCAACCAGGCCCAATACCGGCACATTTACTTTATCGCCTGTAAACATCGAAATCCCTTTTACGGCATCGGCAAGTGCAATATCCTGTGGGGTAGAAATAATAATTGCACCGGTTACTGCAACTTCCTGAACAAGTGTAAGGTGTATATCGCTGGTTCCGGGAGGAAGGTCGATAAACATATAATCAAGCTCGCCCCAGTCGCCCTGGTTCATTAGTTGTTTTAGTGCCGAAGTGGCCATTGGGCCGCGCCACACAAGGGCATCATCGGGGTTTACAAAAAAACCAATCGACAACATTTTTACTCCATGTTTTAATATTGGGGCGATCATATCGACACCATTCGATTTGAAAACTTCCGGTTTTTGGTTTTCAACATCGAACATTTTAGGAAGCGAAGGCCCATAAATATCAGCATCGATAAGTCCAACCGAGAATCCCTGTTTGGCAACCGATATTGCCAGGTTTGTTGCGAGAGTTGATTTCCCAACTCCACCTTTTCCCGATGCAATAGCTATAATGTTTTTAACGCCGGAAAGCATTTTAGTGCTTTGCAGGTTTACGGGTTTTGTTTTAACCGAAGCTGTTCCGGTTTTACTTTTAACTCTGATATTTCCTTTTACTCGTGCAGCTTGGCCAACATAAGTAATAATAGCGTTTACGCAAGCTTTTTTTAATGATGAAGCAAAAGGGTCGTTTTCTTTTGGAAGTACTAGAGAAAATTTGATTTCCCTACCATCAATTTCAATGTCTTCAACCATTCCGGTACTAACAATGTCTTTGTCCGATCCGGGATATTTTACCCGTTGCAGGGCCGAAAAGACCAATTCATTTGTATATGCCATTTCTTATTTTTATTTATAATGAATTAAAACTGCAAAGATAGAACTTAATTTCAAAATGGGAATAATCGCAATTCAAAAATCATAAATCATAAATTGTAAATCATAAATTGTAAATCAAAAATCATAAAATCAAAAATCGTAAATCAAAAATCAAAAATCATAAAATCAAAAATCGTAAATCATAAATCGTAAATCATAAATCGTAAATCATAAATCATCAGATAAGTTGTCAACGCAGCTTGAACAAAACAGTTTTTTGTTATTCAAACTTTCGGCATTTTTCACAAACCCTAAAAAGTGTAAACTACTTTTTAGGGTTTG
>JAYENH010000401.1:0-3076 GCA_034721995.1 Bacteroidota bacterium | reverse complement strand
TATGGCAAAGATATGAATATGGTAGCAGGTGGAAGGTACAGGCCTCTTTCGTTAATTACTTTTGCTGTTGAATACGAACTGTTTGGAGAGAATCCACACATTAGCCACTTTATTAATATTTTACTTTATGCCCTTACGGGATACCTGATATTTTTAATATTATCATATTTTTTCAGAAAAAGAGAAAAAGAACAATGGTTTCGCTCGTTGCCATTTTTTGCTGCTCTGTTGTTTGTTGCACACCCCATCCATACCGAGGTAGTTGCCAATATTAAAGGGCGCGACGAAATCCTTACTTTGCTTTTTTCGCTTTTAGCATTGTGGATGAGCCTGAAATATGCCGGATCGGGCAAAATGAAATATCTAACTTATTCAGGCATCACTTTTTTTCTTGGGCTTCTTTCGAAAGAAAACAGCATTACTTTTCTTGCTATTATCCCTTTTTCGATTTACTTTTTTACCGATGCACACTGGAAAATAAACCTGAAAGTATTTTGGCCTTTGCTGTTAGTTACTGTCGTTTTCCTGATTATCAGGCAAAATGTACTTGGCGATTCGAACGACGATTTGCTAAACGATGTAATGAACAACCCCTTTGTTGAAATGACCACAGCCCAAAAGTTTGCCACCATAATATATACCCTCGGATTGTATGTGAAATTGTTGTTTTTCCCGCACCCGCTAACTTTTGATTATTACCCATATCATATCCCGATAGTAAATTGGAGCGAGCTTAAAGCAATTGTTCCTTTATTGATTTACCTTGCAATGGCAGCCTGGTTTTTTATTGGTTTCAAAAAGAAATCGCCCGTGGCTTATGCAATAATATTTTTTCTGGCAGGAATTTCCATTGTATCGAATATATTTTTCCCGGTAGGTGTTTTTATGAACGAACGCTTTGTGTACCTGCCATCGGTGGCATTCAGTATTTTAATTGTTTATTGGCTTTTCGATCGGGTGCCGGTATTGCTAAAACGTGATACTTTCAAATTTACCCTGCCCTTGTTGATTGTTGTGCTTGGCCTGTTTTCCTTTAAAACCATCGACAGGAACAAAGACTGGGAAAGCAGTTTTAAGCTTTTTACCACCGATGTAAAAACCTCATTTAACAGTGCAAAAGGTAATGCCCTGGCTGGTGAGTATTTAATGGCGGCTGCACAGAAAACTGAAAATGATTCAATCCGTACGGAATATTTTGAAAGATCGATTAAATATCTTTCGAGGGCAATCGAGATTTATCCGAAACACGGACATGCTTTGTTCAATCTTGTATCTGCCCATTATAGCTATAATAAAAACTTCGATGCCATTCTCGAAGTTTTCAAAAAGGTTTTAAAGATCAGTCCTTACGAAGTCAGGGTATTTCAGAACCTAAAGATTATGTTCAATAATTATCCCGATACCGATTATAAAATTCATTTTTACGAGGAATTAGAAAAATACAGTCCGAACAATTCTGAAATTTATTTGCGAATTGGACGTTATTGCCTGCTTGATAAAAAACAGGCGCGAGAGTCATTGTCGTTTCTCGAACGCTCGGTAAAAATAAATCCGAATGTTGCCGAAGCACATAACAGTCTTGGAGTTGCACAATATCAAACTGGCGATATCCAGGGAGCACTAAAATCTTTTGAGGCTGCTCTAAAACTTATTCCCAACGACAAGCAAATCTTAAACAACCTTGTTGCCTTAAACCAAAAACTTGGAAACACCGCTAAAGCCGAAGAGTATAAAAGAAGATTAGAAAGTTTGGGGAGGTAGAAATGAGGAAAATAAATTTCTGAAATGAAAAATCGTATTTTACTTTCTTTTTGGATATTACACTTTCCAAAATACTAAAAATCAACGTATAATTAAAATTCGTTTTGTACTGCGCGATCCTTTAATATTGGCAACAACAAGATAAATTCCGGTATTGAAATTTGCAAGTGAAATCTCTTTTGAATAGCTGCCGCGATCAAGTGTTCCGTCTTCTATCTTAGTTACAACAATGCCAAAAGGATTTACAATTTGAATTTTTGCCTGTCCTGCGGTTTCGAGTGTATAATTCAGAATTAACACTTCGCTTGCCGGATTTGGATGTATATCAATAAGAATAGAAGTGTCGGGGAAAAGCCGGTAGTTTGAAATGCTGCTTTCAAATGCGCCCACATCGAAGGCAAATCCCTGGGGGCGGGCCTGGTTGTTAATATCGTAACGGATGGAATATTGGTTCAGGCTAATACCGGCATCAATCAAACAACTGTTGTTGGCAAGTGAATAAAAGTCTTTTCCTTCGCCAAAAAAATCGACAGCATCTTCGGTTTCAAAAAAGAAATTCCCTGCAGTATCAATGTCTATGTCAACTCTGTTGGTAAAAATAAAAGCATCGGCACCGGTAAAAGCTGTATTGTCGTTTTCGTATTCCTGGTATGAGCCGGGATTTACAATCAAATTGTTTTTTGCAGTGTTGTTGCGGCTTTCGGAGCTCAATATCCTTATGCCATCGTTGCGGGGCGAAATAATGGTATTGTTAAAATATCCGATTCCTTTGCCGGGGATCAGGCTTAGATCAGTCATCATAATACCATGTTGCCTTTTGGTTTCATCGTTAGGGAAAAAACCTATTCCTGCATTAACAATTAAGTTATTATAGATTTTATTACCTCCAAGCCCAAACATTAAAATACCGGTTCCCAACCCATTTTCAATTCTGTTGTTATAGCAATCGCAGTTGCTGCCACCCCCCATAATTATTCCGCTCATCTGGGCATAAACCCCTGCCTGGCTATCGTAAGAAATTATATTGTTAAATATCCCGCAATTTTCAATAGCCGACGAAACCTGGATACCGTCATATCCGGTACGTTCAATTATATTATCATGAATTTGCACCCCGATTAAATAATGGGGGAAAACAAGTGTATCCTGCCCGTTAACATTTACGTGCATTCCCTCGTTATATTTAGTATTACCAATGTACAGGCCTTCGCCTTTTTGAGAATCGTGAATGTAGTTGTGATGGATATGGCTGTTGTATTGGACAAAGGAATCGCGTATTGTTGTAAGGCTCGCATCAGGATCGGATTTGGCGATT
>JAYENH010000400.1:0-3086 GCA_034721995.1 Bacteroidota bacterium | reverse complement strand
CATCCCTATGGACAGGTTGGTTTGCGGCGATGTGGGATTTGGAAAAACTGAAATAGCTATACGCGCTGCCTTTAAAGCAGTTGCCGATAGCAAACAGGTTGCCATTTTGGTGCCAACTACGATTTTGGCCATGCAACATTATTATACTTTTACCGAACGTCTGAAAGATTTTCCCTGTTCGGTTGATTATATCAGCCGATTTAAAAAGCCTGCCCAACAAAAAGAAATAATTAAAAAACTGGAAACAGGAAAACTAGACATTGTTATCGGGACCCATCGTTTGGTTGGTAAGGATATTAGTTTTAAAAATTTAGGGCTTTTAATTATTGATGAGGAGCAGAAATTTGGCGTAGCAGTAAAAGAAAAATTAAAAGCCATAAAAGTAAATGTCGATACCCTTACTTTAACTGCTACACCAATTCCACGCACCATGCAGTTTTCGCTGATGGGCGCACGCGATCTTTCTATCATAAAAACCCCACCGCCCAACCGTTATCCTATTGTTACCGAGTTATGTGATTTTCGCCCCGACACAATTCGCGAAGCTATTAATTACGAAATTGAGCGAAATGGTCAGGTGTTTATTATCCACAACCGTATTCAAAACATCAATGATATTGAAGCTCTTATAAATAAAATATGCCCGAAAGTGAAAACTATTGTCGGGCATGGGCAAATGGAAGGCAAGAAGTTAGAAAATATTATGTTAGGTTTTATCGAAGGCGATTACGATGTGTTGATTTCAACCACTATTGTTGAAAATGGCCTCGATATTCCAAACGCTAACACTATAATAATTAACAACGCACAGAATTTTGGTTTAAGCGAATTGCACCAATTGCGCGGACGTGTAGGCCGATCGAACAAAAAAGCTTTTTGTTATTTGATAAGCCCTCCTGTACATTCGCTCCCTCCTGAATCGCGCCGCAGGCTAAAAGCCATTGAGGATTTTTCGGAGCTTGGCAGTGGTTTTAATATAGCACTTTCCGATCTTGATATTCGTGGAGCTGGAAATTTACTTGGTGGCGAGCAAAGCGGGTTTATTTCCGATATTGGTTTCGAGACTTATCAGCGCATTCTCGACGAAGCATTGCTCGAATTACGCGACAACGAATACAAAGAACTTTTTGCAGGCAAGGATAAAGAGAAGGAAAATAGAAACTTAGAGAAGTTTATTTCCGATTGCAACATCGAAACAGATATGGAAGTTTTATTACCCGATTTTTATATTGCCAACGTTTCGGAGCGCATCAGGCTATATCGTGAACTCGACAATACGAAGGATGAAAAAAGTTTGCAACAATTCCAAAAACAATTAACCGACCGCTTTGGGAAGATGCCCAAAGAATCGAAAGCCCTGATGAATATTGTGCGCCTGCGATGGTTGGCAAACCGCTTGGGCCTGGTTAAACTTATCCTTAAAAATAAAAAAATGGTTTGTTATTTCAATGCCAACCAGGAATCTTCGTATTTTGAGTCGGAAGCTTTTAGCAAAGTGCTTAACTACATACAGTTTGCTCGAAAAAAATGCCGCATGAAAGAAGCCAACAACAGACTCCGTCTTGTTTTTGAATATGTTCCAGGAATAAATAATGGGATTGATTTATTGAAAGAAGTGTTGAAAGGGTAAAAGAGTCCTATTTGTCGGTTTGTCCACAACTACTCTTTATCCTGATTTAGTTTTAACAATTTCCTCATCAAATCTGCAAAAGTGTCAAATTCTTCGCGATAAAAAACTCCTACGCCCTGGGTCGTTGGACCTTTTTCATAATCGAAATTAGTGTTCGATCGGCGAAATGCCTTTACCCTTAACTTGCCCGCTTCATTCAGTTTTAAATTTGCTTCTACATCGCCAACCATACTATTAGTGTTTTCGTATTGACCACCCATTCCAACATTGCCATTTACTGTTAAACGCTGGTTGAAAAACTGGGTTTCCAGGGCCACTTCCACTTCGTCGGACGAAACTTCGTCGCCGGGACGATAAGCAAAACCAATATCGAAATCGTTACTTATTTGCGATAACCAATGGCTTAACTGATTGCTCAACAGTTCGCTGGTCGATTCAGATAAACTATATCCCGAAGAGAAATTGACTGCATTACCAAAATCTAAACCCGGTAATGGCTGAAAACGGTTAATAAAAAGCAGTGATATAAATTGCTTGTTCAATTCATCACTTGGCAGGTTTCGCAATTGAGCACGGTCAGATTCGCTTGACTTGGGCAGGTCGATTGCAAATTTTATATCAGGGTTCATCAAATCGTTGGTCATGTGTATCTGGCATTCAACCGGCACACGTTTACGATACACCTCGCTCGAATCTAAATACAAATCCTGTAAAGCTGCATTTAATTTATAATATGTTTCGAGATTGATGTTTGCATCATAAGGATCGCCATTCCAACTTATTGAACCACCGGGTTTCACAATAAAATGCTTGCTCAGAAAATCTCCGATAGATAATGTGTATTCGCCTTCTTCGATATAATAATCGCCATACATATTGAATTCATGATTTGCACTTATCTCAAGTTTCAGGTTAGATGTTCCTTTACCTTTTATTATATCGCCCATTTTTGATGCAAAAATTAACTGCACTTCAGCATCGGGTGTTACCTCCAAATCCATTTTCAGCGACACGCCCGACAAGTCGGCAATTTCTTCTTCTTCAGTGTTATCCTCAGAGTTAGTATTTATGAAAGTTATAAAATTGCTTTCGCTAATTTCCGAACCCGTTGAAAGTGGAATAGAAAAGTCAGTACCCTTCTCTGTTTTCATATCTATTTCGATATCGACTAACTCAAAACTTCCGCTTATAGCTACATTTCCGCTGCCGTAGGCTTTCCCATAATATATACTGTTTTCGGATTCGCTTGTATTTAGCAAAGTGAAATTTGAGGCATCGATATTTATATCCATAGTAAAATCCCGGAAATAATTATGACTTAATTCTCCTGTTACAACAGCTTTTTCGTTTCTTGTGTCGAAAATTTCAATTTTATCAAACTGTATTGAATTTTTTCTGAAATCAACATAATCCGAAAAATTATAATGAGTATTAAGATAATCTAAAACGAATCCTG
>JAYENH010000399.1:0-3087 GCA_034721995.1 Bacteroidota bacterium | reverse complement strand
TAAACCTGATATAATTTATAGCCCGCTGGATACCTTCAACATCCACCGATTTGGGTATCCTTATCAGAATTTCGCTATTTGTTCTTTCAATTATCATGTCTGTTTTTTTTGTAAAGATAAGGATTTTGGGGAATACAATTTTATTAAACAATTAGAACTCTGAAAAACTAAGTTGGGTGGCAATAGTTAATCATGGTTGTTTCATTACAGTATTTCATCCTTTCCCACAACCTAAGCGACTGCTCCCTGCTGAATTTTAATATTTCATTTTCATCAACTGTTTGGATTTTTCGGTTTTCAACAATAATTTTTCCTTTTGAAATTACATGTTGGATATGATTAGAATTTAAACCGAAAATAAAATGTCCTAAGAAATTATCCTGATTGAATTCTGTGGGGGAATCATAATCAAGGATTATTAAATTGTTTTCACCATCGCCGCTAAAATTATTATCTTTCAAGTAATTATGGACATTACGAAATCGCAGGTAAGCCGAATTAAAATCGATGTTATCGAAACCCTGTCCAACAAAAAAAGCTGCTTTTGCCGATTGCAACATGTCGCTGTGCATACCATCGGTGCCCATAAAAATCCTGTCGCCTAAACCTTCGGAATTAAAATATCCAACCTTATTGTTCAGGTTGCTTTCGGTATTTTGGACAACCCATGCTGGTGAATTTTTAATTGTTGCCCGTTCAATTTCGTCGAGATGGAGGCAATGCCCCAGAATAGTTTTCGATGAACCTAACAATCCGAAATCATCCAGACGGTCGACTACCCATTTATGGTGCACCTCAAGGCACTGCTGGTAATCACACTCATCTTCGGCAACATGGATGTGCACACCGGAATTATATTGCTTCATCAGTCCGGCAGCCTTTTCTAAGCTTTTATCGCTTAGGGTAAACGATGCGTGAAGCCCAATCAATCCCTGATTCTGTTTCAGATAATTTTCTGTCTCGCAAAGCCCTGCTTCAAATTTCTTCGGGCCATCCCTATCCGACAATTCGTAACTTAACAAATGACTTATGCCAACTTTTTCGAAAGCAACGGCAATAATTTCCAGCGAACCTTCTATAAAATTTGGTGAGGCATGATGGTCGATTACAAATGTAGACCCGGCTTTGGCGCAGGCAATAGCTGTGTACAAGGCACTGGCCTCAATCATTTCTTTGTCCAAAGCTTTATCCAGTGTCCACCAAATGTATTTTAAAATTTCACTGAAATTTTCAGGTGATTTTTTCGGTGCGCCCATTCCGCGTGCAAGTGCGGAATATGCATGGTGATGCCCGACAGCAAAAGATTTTGTTACATATTTTCCGGTGCAATCAAGGCTTTTAGCATTTGATGGAATATCGTGTTTTTCATTAGAACTTAGAAATCGAATTTTGCCTGGTTCACCTTCTTCGATTAGAATATCGGCATTTTTAAATTCGAGGCTTTGCCAGTCGATGTAAGTTGCATTTTTCAGTAGAATTGCCATAAGCAAAAATTAATAAAATTAATAGTATTGAGAGATGTTTTGTTTTACAAAGCTACACTTTTAAATCAGAAATAAATAAGAGATTCCCTTTCCAACTTCGGTCTTCGGACTTCGGTCTTCGGACTTCCGACTTCCGACTTCCGACTTTTTAGGTATTTTTGCATTCAGGATAAATTATGGATTTTAATAAAGACAAAATATTGGAGATGGATGATAGTGGTCTTGCTAGAGCACTCATTTTACGCAATGAATACGTCGATGATGCTAAAAAAGTAATCATCGATGAATCGATAAAAAGGGGGATAATTCAATCGGAAAGCGATTTGCAACAAGCAAGGTTTGCACCAATTAATTTAAAAAAACAGAGGTTTTTCCAATTTAGTGCAATAACATCAATCGAAGATGCACACCAGGTAAGCAATTCCATTGTCAGGTATTTTTATTTTATAAGCCTTGGTTATGGCGGGATTGCAGCTATTTATAAAATTTTTGCAAGTTCGTTTTACTTATGGGTAAATCTTTTTTTGATGATAGTTGCGCTGATTCTTGCACTTTTGTTTCATCGTTTCAAGTCACATTTTATTAGTCAGGTTTATGTCTTTTTTGCAGCAATATCAATACTGCATACTTTATTTGCTTTGATAATTAATGCAGAAATGGTGGCAGTTCTCGGTTTATTCATTAATTTCATACTGTTTTATTTTGCGAGCGAAGCATATTTTGCAACACGTTATATAAAAACCAATACATAACTTTTTGTGTCATGAAACTAAATTTATTGCTTTTTCTTTTGATAATTTTTATAAGCGGATATTCGCAGCATAGTAATGTGATGATAAGCAATACAAACCATCCTGAAGAGCCTACAATTATTATCAACCCAAATAACACCCAACAATTGGTTGCCGGGGCAAATATCAATAATGTTTATTTTTCTTCGGATGGCGGGCAAAGCTGGACAATTGGAGAAATGACTTCGGATTCGTTTAATGTATGGGGCGATCCCTGCATTATTGTTGATACGGCAGGCCATTATTATTTTTTCCATTTATCATATCCCGATAGCACTTATTTTATTGATCGCATGGTTTGTCAAAAATCGACCGATGGAGGTGCGAGCTGGGGCAACATAACATATTTTGCCCACGACTGGCCAAAGCAACAAGACAAAGAATGGGCTGTTGTAGACAGGGCCAACAACAATATTTATGTTAGCTGGACACAATTTGATATTTATGGTAGCAGCCTGCCGTTGGACAGCTCTATAATCCGTTTCACAAAATCGACCGACAATGGGAATACATGGAGCGAACCAATCAGGTTAAATAAAATTGCGGGCGATTGCATCGATAGCGATAACACAGTTGAAGGTGCTGTTCCGGCGGTTGGGCCAAATGGCGAGGTGTATGTTGCATGGGTTGGTATCGATGGAATTTTCTTCGACCGATCGATTGACGAGGGAAATACCTGGTTGGATGATGATATTTTGGTTTCTACAGTTCCGGGAGGTTGGGATTACCACATACCCGGTTTGCAGCGATGCAATGGTTTGCCTGTAACTGTTTGCGATACCAGCGGGGGGCAAAACCACGGCACCATCTAT
>JAYENH010000398.1:0-3091 GCA_034721995.1 Bacteroidota bacterium | reverse complement strand
CAGTATCCGGTGGCGTAGCACCTTATGCTTTTGCATGGGACAATGGCGAATTAACAGAAGATATTTCCGGTTTATCTGCCGGTACATATACTGTTACAGTAACCGATGCCAATTTTTGTGAGTTTGTAGCGAGTTATACAATCACAGAACCAACCGCGATTACAGTTTCAGAAATACTTACTGATGTATTATGTAATGGAGAAATAACCGGAGCAATTGATTTGACAGTATCCGGTGGCGTAGCACCTTATGCTTTTGCATGGGACAATGGCGAATTAACAGAAGATATTTCCGGTTTATCTGCCGGTACATATACTGTTACAGTAACCGATGCCAATTTTTGTGAGTTTGTTTCTATTTATACAGTTACAGAACCTCTTGTAATTGAGGTTGCAGAAGTAATAATAGATGAAACTTGTGTAACAGGTAACGATGGTATAATAGAAATCATGGTTGTGGGTGGAACATACCCTTTCACATTTGAATGGTCGAATGGTTCAACCAATGAAGATCTTATAGGTGTTTCTACGGGAACTTATTATTTAACCGTAACAGATGCCAATGGCTGTGAATATCAAAATTCTTATTTTGTTGGATTACCTGTTCAGGTTAATTTATCAGGGGCAGTAAGTGATATTACTTGTTATGGTGCAGCAGATGGTTTAATCGATCTGACTGTAAATAGTGGCACTGCTCCATTTTCTTTTAATTGGTCGAATGGGGAGATTACAGAAGACATTTCAAATTTAATTATTGGAACTTACACAGTTACAGTTATTGATGCAAATTCTTGTTCATCAACATCTACATTTACAATTTCACAACCTTCTATTTTTGAAGCTAATGCACAAGTAACTTCGAATTATAACGGATATTCTGTTAGTTGCTTCGGATCATCAACAGGTGAAGTTTCCGTATTAGTTTCGGGAGGACAAACACCATATAATTATTTATGGAGTAATGGATCAACAGATACTACTCTCACAAACGTAGGAGCAGGAACATATACTTTAACTTTAACTGATGCAAATGGTTGTCAGGCAATACAAGATATGCAAAATGGACCTGTTGTTAGTTGGAATGTAATTCAAACAACCGAGAGTCATGTAATAATGATACCCGCAACGGCAATTGTTGATATTGATGGAGTTCCTGCATCTAATGGTGATTTAGTTGGTGTTTTCTACGATTCACTTGGTACTTTGGCTTGTGGTGGTTTTTCTCCTTATGATGGAAATTCATTTACCATTGCTGCATGGGCTGCTGATGCCGGATTAATAAATGGATTTTTAATAGGTGAAGAATTTAGTTGGAAAATTAAGCGTATGTCCGATGGCGTAACTGTCGATGCGGTTGCAAATTATACTACTGTTGGTGTTACTGATACTTCAAGCTTTGCAATTGATGGCCTGAGTGCAATTTCATCACTAACCGGAACAGAAATTATTCCTGTGCCAACTGATATTACAGTTACATTATTCGAACCAGATTCAATTACTTTAGATATTACCATTTCTGATTTCAACGGATATGGTGTCAGTTGTATTACTGCTTCTGATGGATCAATAGTTATTGTAGCACAAGGAGGCGCAGGAACTTATACCTATTTATGGGAAGATAACTCTACATTGAGTTTTAGAAATAATCTTGGCGTTGGCACTTATTTCGTTACAGTTACTGATATTAATGGTTGTCAAACAGTTGGAGTAGTTAATTTGAATAGCCCTCCATCATTTAATGCAAGCATAAATATTCTTTCTGACTTTAATGGATATTCCGTTTCCTGTTTTGGCTCTAACGATGGACAAGTTGAAGTTAATAGTACAGGAGGAGTACCTCCTTATTCATATAGTTGGGCTGGAGGAGAAACAACTCAGGGTTTATCCGGTTTATCAGCAGGCGTATATAATGTTACTGTTACCGATAGTAATGGATGTACTGCATTTTCTGTTAGTACTTCGAGTGGAAATGTAGCTTGGGATTTCACGATATCCGGTACAAATCATACTATTCTTGTTCAGAGTTCTGCTGTATTAGCGATTGATGGAAACCCAATTTCAAATGGTGATTATATAGGAGTATTTTATGATTCTCTTGGTACAGATGTTTGTGCTGGTTTTATCGAATGGCAGGGAATAACAACTACTGTTGTTGCTTATGGTAGCGATGCCGGCCAGAACAATGGTTTTGCAAGTGGCGAAGCTTTTAATTGGAAAATATTTAGGTCATCAGATAGTACTACTGTTGATGCTGTAGCTTCATATAGCAATATAGTAGCTCCTGATGGTGGACAATTTGTTATTGATGGAATTAGCGAAGTTACGGTAATTGAAGGAACAGAAGTTATACCTGCAAACACAGACATTTTTGTTGAGTTGATTCAGCCTTCAGAAATATCTCTTAATATAGCCGTTTCTGATTTTCTTGGTTATGGAGTTAGTTGTTTTGGAGGAAACGATGGGTCAATTGTAGTTGTTGCAATTGGAGGAATGTCCCCTTATACGTTCAATTGGAACAATGGTTCTACAGATCAATTTGTAAGTAATATAGCAGCAGGAGATTATACAGTTTCTGTTACTGATGCAAATTTATGTGAAACAACTTCATTGATTACTATTACTGAACCAATAGCCCTTACATTGTCAGAATCGACTTCTGATATTCTTTGTAGCGGTGACCTGACAGGTGCAATTGATATTACTGTAACAGATGGCGTGACTCCGTATAGTTATGTATGGGATAACGGTGAACTAACAGAAGACCTTACCGGCCTTGCAGCAGGAACTTATAATGTTGTTGTTACTGATGCCAATGGCTGTACTGTTAATGAGTCAATTGTTATTATTGAATTATACCCAATTTACAATACAGTTGATGATGCCACAATTTGTGAAGGTGAAAGTTATGTATTCGGCACACAGACCCTGACCTTGGCCGGTATTTACACAGAAGTTTTCACAAGCGCCTTAGGCTGTGATTCCACAGTAGATTTGACCTTAAATGTCAACCCGGTTTACAATACAGTTGATGATGCCACAATTTGTGAAGGTGAAAGTTATGTATTCGGCACACAGACCCTGACCTTAGCAGG
>JAYENH010000397.1:0-3098 GCA_034721995.1 Bacteroidota bacterium | reverse complement strand
GGCAAGTAGCACCTGCACTCCATGTGCATCTTCGGGGTGCATAAAAACCGAACCTACAAACATTGCCAACCTGTCGGCAATAACAATTTTTTTAAAGAATCCCCAAAGCATCAGTTTAAGGCCGCTTAATATTCGCTCGCCGTCCATCTCTATTTTCTTTCTGAACTGAGGCAACAGGTTAATAGACCGCTCGATAGGCCCGGCAACCAATTGCGGAAAAAACGAAACATACAGGGCAAATCTCCCAAAATGTTTCTCGGGTTTGCTCCTTCCACGATAAATATCAATAGAATAACTTAGTGTTTGAAAAGTATAAAATGAAATACCTACCGGAAGCAAAACATTAAATGTTTCTACTCCATAAAAGATATTCCAATTATCGAAAACAGCACGAACACTGTCGTTCAGGAAATTAAAATACTTAAAGCTAAACAGCAATCCCAGGTTTACAATAATGCTCAGGATCAGGAATTTCTTTCGTTTTCTTTTCTCTTTGGTTTTACCCATCTGTAAGGCAGCAAAATAGTCGATGGCAGTAGAAAACAAAATAAGAAAAATGTACTCAACTTTCCAGCACATATAAAAATAGTAACTCGCCGCCAGGAGCAAAGCCCACCGATATTTGTGCGAAAGGCTGTAATACAGAATAATTACCAGCGGAAAAAATACAATAAACTGAAACGAATTAAATAACATGTTTTAACCTTGATTATTCATGATTTTTATGATTGACTTGATTATGATTGACTTGATTCAACATGAATTAAATATTCCATTTTTGTTATTGTTTTGTATTCATCAAATTAAGTTAATAAATTAATGAAGTTAAATTTTGCAGCGCAAAAATAATATTGTTTTTGAACAATGTCTTATCCCTCTTAGAAAACTCAAAATTTCAATTGCCAAATAACAAATGATTTCCAATTTTGAAAAACTTAAAATCCGCAAGTCAGAGTCTCACTATGGTAATTTACAAGCAATAAAATACCAACTAGCACAAGCTTAATCGTAACAGTGAAACTCTGACTATCATCAGTTTGAGTGTTGACCTGCGGATATATGGAAAAATCAAAAAAAAATGCTTTGAACTTTTATTATTGGATTTACGGGTTTCTTTGATATTGAAATTTTGGGGTTTTTCATTTCTCAGTTTACACTTTTTATTCGTAAATTTAAGAATAGCAGGTCATATCAGTCCTGGCTCTCTTGCCAATAAGATTCGACTTTGCCCAATATGTCGCTCCTACCGGAGCTTTAAAATGTTTCGCCAATTACTTCTATAAATATCTGACTCCTACGGAGTCGTGCTTTGTTTGATGTATGATAAGTCAATAATTAAAAGTTCCGTAGGTGCGAAATAATTATTGAGACTGAAAAAGTGTAAACTACTTTATATGGTTCATGAAAAATGCCGAAAATTTCGGCCTGATTATTCGTAGTGCAATGCCAATATAGGATCGAGGCGTGAGGCTTTTACCGCCGGGATATAACCCGATGCAATACCAACAATAAAACACAAAAATATACCGGTAAAAATCCATAACCAGGGAATAATAAAGGGACCTCCTATTATTAATGCGAGTATGTTTCCAATTGATATTCCGAGTACAATGCCGAGCAAACCTCCCATTTGACCAATAAGAATGGCCTCGAACAGGAATTGTTGTTTTATTGTACTGCCTTTTGCTCCAATGGCTTTTCGTGTACCAATTTCGCGTGTGCGCTCCGAAACAGAAACCAACATAATATTCATCAGTCCTATTGCTGCACCAATAAGGGTTATCACTCCAATAAGGGTTGCCGATACTGTAACATATTTTAAATCTTCGATTAACATAGATGCCAGATTATCGCTTTTTTCTACCGAGAAATCGTTTTCATCATTTGCTTTCAATTTACGGATTACCCGAAACAAGCCTTCTGCCTCGCTCGCAGCAATGTCTAATAATTCGGCATCATCAGTTTGAATATTGATATTATAATTGGCTTTGGGCTGAGAAAAATATTGTCGAACATTAGTAACAGGCAATAGACTAAACTTGTCGCCCATGCCTGTAAAACTCGTACCCTTTTCTTTCAGCACACCAATCACCTTATATTTTCCATTCCCTACCGAAATAATTTCATCTATAGGGTTTCTGTTTTCAAAAAGATTTTGCGCCAACTCGCTACCAATTATTGTCAGATTCCTATTCATCAATATTTCGCTTGCCGAAAAGTTTCTGCCTAAGCTGATTTCATATCCGGCAGTAATCATGTAATTCTCATCGACCCCAAGCACTGAAATGTTTGGGTTTGTTTTTTTTGATTCAAATTTCACGGTTGCACTTCCTGTAGCATTTGTCGAAATCGAAATAACAGCAGGAAACTTAAATTCATCTTTAAACTTTATGGCTTCGCGATAACTAATATGTTCACTGTTTTTACGGCGATTACGATGGCTCTTCGAGTAAAACCATTGTTTCTGTATTGTAATTGTATTTGCCCCCATACTTGTAAAATTCGAATGGATCGAATCTTTTATAGCTTCGATGGCAGTAAGTATCCCAACAAGCGCAGTTATACCAATTGCAATAATTAGAATTGTTAATATTGCGCGAAGCAGGTTTGCCCTAATCGACGCAAACGCTATTTTAAAGTTTTCAATTAAAACCTGATCTACAAGCATATTGGAATTTTTTTCAAAACTAATGTTTTATCGATGAAGTTCAATATGAAAATTTAAATTTTTGGGCTTTGATAACTGATGTCATAACCGGAAATTTAACTTTTAAAAAATTGTTTGATTTTGTGAAAATAAAAACCTTACCTTTGCCGCCGCAAAAAATGACAAGTTTGTGTTTTTATGAAAAATGAAATAATGGCGAGGTAGCTCAGGTGGTTAGAGCGTCCCGATACAAATCGGGAAGGTCGTAAGTTCTTTTAAACAATAGTATGGCGAGGTAGCTCAGGTGGTTAGAGCGTATGATTCATAATCATGAGGTCGCGTGTTCAAGTCACGCTCTCGCTACAAAATCAGAGGCATCTCAAAGAGAGTTTTCGATAAATATACTGAAAAAATGAATTTTTAGAACCCACCTTTATATATTTGGCTTAAT
>JAYENH010000396.1:0-3099 GCA_034721995.1 Bacteroidota bacterium | reverse complement strand
TGTTTGCCCCGATGGGGTAATAACTGTTTACAGGGTAAAAATTTAAGCCTAAATTTTAATCAGAAAAAAATAATAATAATGGCAAAAGAATTAAAATTAATGAAGGGCAACGAGGCCTTTGCCGAAGCTGCCATTCGTGCCGGGTCCGATGCCTATTTCGGTTATCCTATAACTCCACAATCGGAAGTTATAGAATACCTGATGGCAGAAAAACCCCACGAACGCACAGGCATGGTTGTTTTGCAAGCCGAAAGCGAGGTTGCCGCAATTAACATGGTATATGGGGCTGCCGCCACAGGAAAACGAACTTTGACATCTTCGTCGAGCCCGGGCGTGAGCCTGAAACAGGAAGGTATTTCGTACATCGCAGGAGCGGAATTGCCTTGTATCATATTAAATGTAGTTAGGGGCGGACCCGGGTTGGGGACTATCCAGCCTTCACAGGCCGATTATTTTCAGGCTACAAAAGGAGGAGGCCACGGCGATTATCATTTGTTTGTGCTTGCACCTTCCTCGGTTCAGGAAATGGCCGACTTTGTAAAAGATGCCTATGAAATTGCTTTTAAATATAGAAATCCTGTGATGATACTTTCAGATGGTGTGATTGGCCAGATGATGGAAAAAGTGGAAATGTTCGAGCAAATGCCTCGCCTTTCCGATGCCGAAATTGCAAAGAATACCCCATGGGCTACTGTAGGAAAACTCGATTCACGCGAACGAAACATTATCACGTCCCTTGATCTTGATTCAGCAAAAATGGAACAGCACAACATCCATTTGCAGGCCAAGTATAAAATGATGGAAGAAAATGAAGTCCGTTACGAGCGCATAGCTTGCGACGATGCCGAATATGCTTTTGTAGCTTATGGTTCGAGTGCAAGAATATGTCAGAAAGCCATTGAGATAGCCCGTGCAAAAGGAATTAAAGCAGGTTTGATGAGGCCAATAACATTGTTCCCGTTCCCGAAAAAGGAAATTGATAAGATGACCCAAAAAGTTAAGGGGATTTTGTCGGTTGAAATGAGTGCCGGGCAGATGGTAGAGGATGTAAGGCTGGCAGTAAATGGAAAAATTCCGGTTGAACACTTTGGCAGGTATGGAGGTATTATTCCAACACCGGATGAAATTGTAGAAGCTTTGGAAGAAAAAATTATAGGAGGTTAATCATGCTATTCGAAGATATAATAAAAGAAGAAAACCTGGTTTACAAGAAAACCAGATTTATGACAGATACGCCGTTGAGCTATTGCCCGGGTTGTGGTCATGGTACTGCACATAATATAACAATGGAAGTGCTTGAAGAGCTTGGCCTGGCCCAGAACACAATTGGTGTTGCCCCCGTTGGCTGTTCTGTTTTGGCTTACGAATTTATGAATATCGATATGCAGCAAGCGGCCCACGGACGTGCTCCTGCTGTTGCAACCGGTATTAAACGTTGCTGGCCCGAAAAAACTGTTTTCACATATCAGGGCGATGGCGACCTGGCAGCTATTGGAACTGCCGAAACCATACATGCCTGTAACCGTGGCGAAAACTTCACCATAATATTTATCAACAATGGTATTTATGGTATGACCGGTGGCCAGATGGCCCCGACAACTTTGCCTGATATGCGTTCGTCAACTTCGCCTTATGGACGCGATGTAAAACTTATGGGAAACCCGTTAAAGATTACCGAACTTGTGGCCACTTTACCGGGCGTTAGCTTTGTTAGTCGTCAGGCAGTACATACACCACGGGCTGTTCGGAAAGCTAAAAAAGCAATACGTAGGGCATTTGAATTGCAAATGCAAAACAAGGGCACAACTTTCGTCGAGATTGTATCGAACTGTAATTCGGGTTGGAAAATGGAACCGGTACAATCCAATCATTGGATGGAAGAAAATATGTTCCCGTTTTATCCTTTAGGTGATATTAAAGTGCCTGAATAATTGATTATTGTTGATTGATAATTGATTAATTAAGCGGTACTTAATTGAAATTGTAACTTAGAAAAAATTTAAAAATATGACTGAAGAAATAATAATCGCCGGATTTGGGGGACAAGGTGTTTTGTCGATGGGAAAAATCCTTGCTTATTCAGGTATGATGCAGGATCAGGAAGTAAGTTGGATGCCATCGTACGGACCCGAAATGCGTGGAGGTACGGCAAATGTTACTGTAATTGTTTCGGACGAACGCATTAGTTCGCCAATTCTTAATAAATTCGATACGGCCATAATCCTCAACCAGCAATCGCTGGACAAGTTCGAAGAAACGGTAAAGCCGGGCGGTACTTTATTGTACGATCCGAATGGAATTTCTCAACACCCCAGCCGCACCGATATAAATATTTATAGTATAAAGGCAAATGCTGCGGCAGTAGAAATGGGCAACACAAAAATTTTCAACATGATTGTTTTGGGCGGGTTCCTGAAAATTAAACCTATTGTTAAAATTGAAAATGTTATTCTTGGCCTGAAGAAGTCTTTGCCGGCACGATATCATAAATTGATTCCTTTAAACGAGAAAGCAATTAATAAAGGAATAGAAGCCGTACACGATTTCAAGCCTTAATTTGCTGATTTTGGAATAAGGAATACTTTTTCATTGTTTTCATAGTAATGGGCAATCTGTCTGTTGCAATAGTTTTAGTTTATAAAATGTTTAGGCCATCTGTAAAGGATGGCCTTTTTTTTGATTTGAAATTAGAGGTTTGAAATTTACATGGCCTTTGAAATACCAGGCCTGCTCTCAGACTTCCTTCCAAAGTATTGTTTTCTAAATAACTTCCCTAAATTAGTAAAAATCAATTTCTCAGAAATCAATCTGTAGATTGATTTAATCATTGTCATTTTTTCATTATTAGATTTACAAATACTATTTATCTGTGAACATGGCAAAGCCGTATCATAAGCCTGCCCCGATTTTTTTTCGGGGAACACCTTTAAATTATAATCTGTGAATCTGTGGCTGTTTTGTAAAAATAGAAATTAGTTTCTGTCCGTAAAGCCGCAGAAATTAATATGCAAAAAAATAATTAGCCACAGATTACTCACAATATTATATGTTCTAAAAGGTGTTCATGAAAAAGTTCACAGATTTATTCAAAATTGATTT
>JAYENH010000395.1:0-3106 GCA_034721995.1 Bacteroidota bacterium | reverse complement strand
ATGAAACTTTTCCGCTTACCGGAAAAGTTTCATCATTAACCAAAATCGAAGGAGGTTATTTTTCGGTAAACCCGATTGCTTTACGGGAGATTGTTGAAGTTTTTTGTCTCAACAAAAGAGAATATGTTTCTGTTTCGACCAGAAAGTTTGGGGAAGTGATAATGGCAGAAGTTGGAGCTACAATGGTTGGAAGCATTATCCAGACCTACAAAGGAGACATTGCAGAAAAAGGCAAAGAGAAAGGGTATTTCAAATTCGGCGGCTCTACCCTTGTGCTTCTTTTCGAAAAAGGTAAAATCAAAATTGATGATGATTTATTGAAAAACACACGAAACAATCTTGAAACCGAAGTTAGGATGGGTGAGCGAATTGCAATAGCCGGGGCAGCTAAATTAATGAGCTATTAACAATCTTGATTAATTCAAATTCTTGGTTTTTGTACGAAAAATATCAGGGACATGAAATTGTTAGTAGCACAACTCAAATCGTTTCACACAAGAATAAACGCAGATATACAAAAATGTATATATACAGTATTGTATATATACATTTTTGTATATGCAAATCCCTGTTAATAATTCGTTTGTTTTTCAATGCAACAAAAACAAATAAATGGTTTTGCAGGGAAGCCTCCAAATAATAAATGTTAAATCAGAGAATTTCCTTTGTCATTATAATATAATTATATTTCTTTGTACTCATAAACGATATTAGTCAAATGGGGCAAGAGTGAAAAAATGGCATTAGAAGATACCAGAGACAAAATTTTAAGTGTTGCAGATAAGCTGTTCAGCAGATTCGGATTTTACAAAACATCGATGGATGAAATTGCTAAAATTGCCCGAAAAGCTAAAGGCTCATTGTATTATCATTTTGCAAGCAAGGAGGAATTGTTCAAAGAGGTTGTATCGAAAGAAATAACAAATCTTAAAAATCAATTATCCAATATTGTTGATAATACCGATTTGAGTGCCTCGGAAAAAATCAAAAAATATTTGTTTAAAAGGATGGAGGTTTTAAATAAGGCGGCAAGCTATCATGAAACTTTAAGAGCAGACTTTTTTGAGCACTTTGATTTTATTGATGATTTAAGAAACGAATTGGACGAATGGGAGAAAGAAAACTTAAAGAATATAATATTACAGGGAGTTGATGAGGGCGAATTTGCAGTAATTGATGATATGGAAGTTTTATTGGACATGTTTATTATGGTATTAAAAGGACTTGAAATACCCTTTTTCCTGCAAAATAAGTATGAAAAATATTCTCCCTATTTTGAAGATTTGATGGGAATATTAACTAAAGGATTAGCTCCATAATTTTTTTGCCGAATTCTGACTATAAAACACAAATAGTCTAATATTAAAAAGAATAAGAAAGAAACGAACAACATGAGCATCGAAATAATCGAAATATCGACCAAGAAAGAACTTAGAGAGTTTATCAAATTTCCTGATAAATTATATTCCGGCAATAGCTATTATGTTCCGGCATTACTTAAAGCCGAATTTAAAACCCTTAATAAAAAAGACAATCCTGCATTTGAGTTTTGCGAAGCCAGGTATTGGCTTGCACGCATCGACAATCAGGTAGTAGGGCGAATAGTAGGAATTATTAACCATAATTACAATAGGAAACATAATAAAAAATATGTCCGTTTTGGTTGGTTAGATTTTATCGAAAGCGAAGAAGTACTTCAAAAACTTATGCAAGCTGTTGAAGAATGGGCAAAACAAAGAAACGAAGAATACATACATGGGCCACTCGGGTTTACATCTTTTGATGCTTCGGGGGTTATTGTTGAAGGATTTAGCGAATTGCCTACATCTTTTTCTCATTATAATTTCCCATACTATCCTGAGTTAATTGAAAAACTTGGATACAAAAAAGATGTTGATTGGATAGAATATAATGTTAAAGTCCCGAAAACAATACCCGAAAATTATGTAAGAATAGCTGATTTGGTGAAGGATAAATATAAACTTCGAATTGCTGAACTTAAAAGCAAAAAGGATTTATTGAAATATTCAGACATGATTTTTAATCTATTAAATAATGAATACAAGGAACTTTATGCTTTTTCTGAATTAACAGCAAAACAGATAGAAAAATTGAAAGAACAATTTATCCCATATCTTAATCCTGATTATGTATCGATTATTCTTGACCCTTCAAACAAAGTTATAGCGTTTGGAATTGTAATACCTTCACTTTCAAAAGCACTACAGAAATCAAAAGGCAGGCTTTTCCCTTTTGGCTTTATAAGAATAATGTATGCTTTGCGAAAAAACGACACAGCAGACTCATTACTTATTGCCATAAAAAATGAATATCAAAACAAAGGCATTAATGCGATTATATTTTACGAAATTTTTAAAACTCTCGTTAAAAAAGGAATTAATAATCTTGAAACAACAAGAGAGCTTGAAAACAATAGGAAAGTAAATAATTTGTGGAGCCGATTTGAGTATAGACAACATAAAAGAGCAAGGTGTTATATCAAAAAAATATGATTATGAATAGTATTAAAAAACTTTTCCATAATTCAGGTTTTATAAACAGAAGGATATTAAGGAAATACAATTTGTCCTTGCCAAAAATAAAAAATCGTGAAAAGGTAATAAAGGGTGGACAAAAATTCAAAGACAAGGTTGTTATTATTACCGGAGCTTCATCGGGTATAGGTAGGGCATGTGCTTTTGAATTTGCTGATAACGGAGCAATAGTTGTTCTGGCTGCAAGAAGAGAAGATGAATTGAAGAAGGTTGAGGAAAATATTAACAAACTGGGAGGAAGGGCAGTAGCTATAAAAACAGATGTAAGAGTAATTGATGATTGTATAAATTTGATAGATAAAACAATTGAAAAATATGGAAAGATTGATGTATTGATCAATAATGCAGGCATTTCGATGAGAGCTTCTTTTGAGGATATGGATTTAGTTGTAATGAAAGAGTTAATGGACACAAATTTTTATGGTGCAGTGTACTGTACAAAATTTGCTTTACCATATTTGCTGAAACAAAAAGGGACTATAATAGGCATTTCATCCATTTCGGGCCTTACGCCATTGCCGGGCAGAACAGGTTACAGTGCATCGAAACAT